>JAISFT010000131.1 GCA_031263435.1 Treponema sp.
AACAGATTGTCATCGGGGCTGTAGGCTTCCGCGCTTATCCGCCATTCCCCCAGGGCCACCTGCCGGCTAAAGGTCTCCCCCGCTAAAAGGGACACCGTTATTTTTTGACTGTCCGGGCCGCTTAATTCCAGCTCGTAACGCAGCGCCGCCTGCTCGTCAGCGGTAACCGAACGGGCCCCGCCGTTTACCCCGAAACCGATGCTTAGGGTCCCCGTTCCCACCGGGGCGTTGGGCCCCAGAAATATATCACAGCCGCCGGTCCCGAGCATCGCCAGGGATACAAAAAGATACCACAGCTTTTTCATTCATCGCTCCAGTCAAACCATATATCCAGGTTTGCGCTTGCCGGGCCGGGCAGTATCCCCGCCGGAACCGTGTCCACTCCCGCCGGAAGGGCCGGGCTCAGCTCTTCCCGTATCGTTTCTATCGCCCCGGCGACCTTTCCCGTTCCTTCCTCCGCCGCCGCGCTATGGCCCCCGCTTATGTATGAGCCCGCCGCGTTGGGCGCCGCCAGATACACCCGCCCCTCTTCTACCCGCAGGCGCACCCCGTCAAAATCAAATATCGTTCCCCGCACCGACGCGGTCGCCGTGGGGCTGCGGACGGTAAAACTGGTCTGCCCCCCCACCGGCGGTTTCACATTTGCCCGAATCCGCCCGGCCCGCAGGTTCAGCGTTACCTGCTCCTGTTCCTGGGCCGCGACAATTTCTTCCAGGCTGAGGCTGGTTAAGGCCCGGACGGTTATGGATGAATTCCCTATGCTCAAAAGGGCCGCGCTTTTAAAGCCCGTGGAAATGAGGGTTGCCGCTTCCAGCACCTGCCCTGCCGCCGCCGTTTCCCAGGCAGACGTCCCCGGCTGTTTCACTTCCACCGTCCCCCGCAGTTCCCGAATTTGCGCGGTCTGCGCTCCCGCCAGGGCGGCACTCATCACGCCCATCACAAAAAGCAACGATCCTAATCCTGTTTTTCTCATACCAGCCTCCATTTTAGACTTACAATGACACTATTACCTGCAGGTTCACTTTCCAGCGTACCGGCGCGCCTTCACGAAAGGCCCCGCCCCAGCCGGGAAAAAATGCCCCGCCGCCCACATTCACCATCAGCGCCGGGTCCGGCGCCCACAACAGGGAACCGGTAAGTTCCCCCCCCAGCAGGCGGGATTCCGACGCGGCGTCCAGTTCCCCGTCCCCCAGGCTCTCCAGATCGGTGCGGATAAAATAGCCCGCCCCCGCCCCCGCGGAAATCCCGCCCAGGGGCCGCGCCCGGTACGAAAGGGCGGCGTTCATTATGGCCCGCAGGCCGGGGTCGAACACACCCCCCGCGCTCAGGCCCCCCACCGGGATATACGCGCACATACCCCCGCCGATACTCCCGCTGGTCCACAGGAATTTCGCCGACAGCAGATCGTTCAGGGCCCCCGGCACTTCCCAGTCCAGCATGGCTTTTCCCGCCGCGCTCCCCTGGATCCCCCCGGTCCCCTGGACCAGTTCCCCCAGGGCCCCCGCCTCAACATACAGGGCCGCCCCCAGTTCCGCCGTACACCGGAGTTCCAGATACTGGGTATACAGGGCCTCCGCCCTGCCGTTCACGTCAAACTGGGCAAGCCCCTGGGCCGTCAGGCCTATCCCCGACAGCAGGTCCGGAAACTCCCCGGTCAGCGCCGCCACTACCCGCCGGGTGGCAAAATATCCCTCCACCCCGGCAAGGGGCTTTTCGTACTCCCGCAGGTCCTCCGCGCTCATCAGGATCTTCGCGCTTTCCTTATACAGGAGCCCCGTATAAAAAACCCCCAGGGAAAGGCGGCCAACCCCAAACTGCACGTCGCCCCCCGCCCCGTCAAAAAGCCCCGAGGCAACCATCCCCAGGGCGTCCTGAAAGCGCCGCCGGCCCAGGCTGATATAGAGGGAAGAAGCGGGACGCAGGTTGAATTCCGTCCGTTCCAGCTCAAAAAAGTAGTTCCCCGCAGGCTCCCGGTTTTCCTTGTACTCATAGGCCAGTTTCCCCGAGACGTGGAAACTAAGGCCTTCATCCCACGCGGCGGAAACCCAGGGGCTTGCGTAGGCGGTAAGGGAAAACCCCTCCCCTTCAGCCGCCCCGGTATATTCGCCGTCCGCCCCCAGGACAAGGCCAAAGTCCACGGCAAAGGCCGCCGTGGTAAAAAACAGCAGCATAACGCCGGATATTCCTTTCTTCATAAAACTCCCCGATGCTCCTTCCCGCAAATCCGCTACATTTCCTCATCCAGCAGGATGATCTCTACCCGCCGGTTGAGGGCCCGGTCCGCCGCCGTAACCCCGGCGCCCAAGGGCCGTTCCGCCCCGTAGCCCCGGACGATAATTTCTTCCGGCCGCCGGACATCCAGATAGACCAGGAAATCCGCCACCGCCTGGGCCCGCCGGGTCGAAATGAGCATCCGCCCTTCCGCACTCCCCGCCAGGGCCGTATGCCCCCCCACCAGAATATGCCGCTTGGGATACGCCGCCAGGATCACCCCTATCCGCATGAGCTTTATCCGCTCCCCTTCCGTCAGTTCCGTATCGTCCGGCATAAACTGGATATTGTTCAGGGAGATAACTATCCCCTCATCCACCGCCCGGACCGTGGTATCTTCCACATTCCCGGTCTCCAGTTCCGTCTGTATCTCCCGGACTATCTGCTCCCGCTCTTCCCGCAGCGCCTCCGAAGGCTCCGCCGCTTCCGCAGGCAAAGGCGCGGGGGCCGCCTCCGTAGGCGCGGCTTCGCTTATTTCCTCCCACTCAGCCCCCTCTTCCTCACCCCCCCGGTAACTCAGAACCCTGCCGAGAATCTGCAGCAGCCGTTCCCCCGATACTTTCAGGGAGGGGTCCCGGACGCCCGGTATGAGCCCCAGGTAATCAAGCTGCCGGTAAGCGTAACGGGGGCCGGGAAACAGGGCGGCCAGAAAAGATTTTTTCAGGGAAAAGGACTGTAACACCAAAAATGAAAGGTCCCCCAGCTTAACGGCGCCTTCCTCCGCCGCCCCCCTGGGGAGCCAGCCCCTTTCCCGGGCCGCCGCAAAAGCCGCGCCGGCCCCCGCGTTTTCGTCCAGGGCCCCCGCCGCGGGCAGGACAAACCGGCAGGCCTGCTCCCAGGTAATTTCCCGGCTGTCCATGAGCCGTTCCATATCCGCGGCCGTCTGCCCGTAAAGCGGCCCCCCCGCGGCCAAAACAAGCAGAGCCGCCAAAAACAAAAACCCCGGCCCCGGAAAACCACGCCCCCCCGCCCTACGCCGGTTCCGCCGCCCCCCAGTTACCGCAACGCCATATTCCATAGCTTATAATCCCTTAATAAGTGAAGTTGTTCCAAACCCCCGTTGGCGCGAACCCCCGGTTCGATGGAACAGCCCCAGAGTCAAAATTGCAAAGTTGAAACCACATCTATTATATCACTTCTATAATATCCCCTCCAGCCGTTTTTCACCCTAAAAACAGAGAAAAAGACGAAAAAAACCGATTTTTTTTCAAAACTACTATACACGCGTTGAGGATAAACTGTTTCAAGCAGGTCTCCTTATAAAGGGTGAAGGGAACTGATGTAGCAAAAAAAGTTCAGGAAAAAAGCGCGGATGTGGTTTCTACAGAAAATACTATCAGCATACCGGACGGCTTGTCAATGGGCAGATAATAAGAAAGAAATAAGAAGTAAAAATGACGGTGGATACAACAGTATAAACTTAAGCACCGGCTGATGTTCAGGATATTGCGGTTATTCCCGTCTTGCTGTACCGTAACCCTGGTATGGATACGAACAAGCCCCGCCCCGAAAAACTGAAATGGCACCCCGCCTTTCTTCAGGCTCTCCAACTGGAGCTTATCGAATATAAAAACTCCCTCGAGTTCAAGTATGAGTACCAGCTTACCACTGAACCGCTCCGGGTCGATCTGCTCATCATAAAAAAATCCCCCGGCTTGGCTATTAACAAGAACATCGCCCGGATATTCAGGTCGGACAATATCCTGGAATTCAAAAGTCCCGGGGATTACCTTTCCTTCGTTCCCTTGTGGTTGATTGAGAGAACACCAAGGTGATACCCCCGCTCCTGTTTTGGGGTCAACTACCTCATATCAATGGTCGTGTCCCTCATTCCATCCGTAACCAAATCGTCAGGCTCGACTGAATCGCCGTCGTTGTAAATCGCCGCACTTTTTCCATCATTAGCCGTATTTGCCTTGCCGCCTCCTGCCTCAGAACCGTAAATAACGCCACCGCTCATAGTAAAGCTTTTGCCCGCGAGATATACCCCGCCACCCTTGGAGGCGGTATTAGCGCGTACTTCTCCACCGCTCATATTGAAGATTCCACCGGTAGAGACAAATACTCCGCCGCCACCACCAGAGCCAGCGGAATTGCCACTGACCCCGCCGCCGCTCATCATAAAGGTTGCACTATTGAGGTGTACCCCGCCGCCTTCTTTGCGACCGGAGACGGAATTGCCGCTGACCGCACCGCCGCTCATAGTAAAGACTGCATTAGTACTGGCAAACACTCCGCCGCCGTAGGCGTTGGACTTATTGCCGCGCACTTCTCCGCCGTTCATTTTAAAGGTTCCCTGGCTGACCACTACCACCCCACCGCCGCCGTTGCCGCCGCTGCTGGTTGATGAATTGTCACTGACCGCACCACCGCTCATGGTGAAGGTTCCACCGTTGATATACACCCCGCCGCTTATGTAGGCGGAATTGCCGCTGACTGCACCGCCGTTCATGGTGAAGGTTCCGTCATTGATATACACTCCGCCGATGTCGGAGGAGGAGGTATTCCCGGTAATGCGGGAACCGGCCTTCATCACCAGGGTTCCCCCGCTGTTCACCCGTACCACGGGGACGCTGTTGCTGGTCCTCCCCTTGAGCGTCAGGTCCTGTATTGCCAGGGTAAGGCCGTCCCCCAGGGTAAAGAGGGGCAGGGGCGTTGTTGCATCAACTTGCACCGTCTTACCGCTGCCCCTGATGGTAATGGCGATTTTTTTGCCGTCTGTTACAGAAAGGGGTTGGGGCATGAATTCGGTCAGGTCGGTTTTCGTGCCGTCCAGGACTATGGTATAAGACCCTGTAGGAGAAGCAAGGGCCGCGTCTAGTTTGGCCGCCAGGGTGTTTTCGCTTACCTCAACTACCTGGGGGCAGGCGGCGAAATGGGCATCGGTCAATGTTTTGGCTAAAGAGGTGGTAGAGCCGTCGTAAATATGCACCACCCCGGTCCATACTGCGGCTTTGTTGTTCTCGTCGTCGTAAAGGTCTATCAGTGCCTGGTAGGTCCCTGCGGGAATATCCTCAGTCCCCTTGGCGCTTTTTGAAATATCAATTTCCTGGCTGGTTCCTGGAGACTCCTTGGTTCCCGGAACATCCAGGGGGTACAGGGCCAAAAAAGCCTGGCTTACGGTTCCTGGGAACTCGACGCTATAGGACAGCTTTCCCGTACCGCCCTCGCTAAAGTCTGGCGTCAGGTACACATTAACATTGGAGGAAATTCCCGCAGTAATGGTAATGCTGCTCTTCCCCCGTACCGTGAGGATCTCGCTGTCGCTATAGCCCTTGACCTCCAGGTCCCAGGTCCCGGATTCCAGGGTCACCGTAAGGGTCGTCAGGCCGCTGGCAAGGGTCTCGGGCACCGGAGTTTTTCCTTGCGCGGTAAAGTCCAGGGTAAAATGGAGACCATCAAGACTGGGAATAGCGGTACGGGCGTTCAGTTTGTCCAGCCGTATATGGGCCAGGCCCATGCCCTGGGGTATGGTTTCCCCAGCAAATGCATCTTCCCCAGGCCCGCCGGTAAGCTCGGTACACGCGACCAGAAAGATACCACAGGCAAGCGCAGCCACACACACGATCCTAGTCACGCTCGCAAGACGACGGACTAGAAAGCCAAATCTACCCGATAGGGGGGGGGGGGGGGGGGTAAACATACTACTCTTCTCCCTCAAAAGAAAAAAAGAAAGACGTGCAATCTCTACTAAGATTGGTAGGATTAGTATACAATACCGTGCAATCATGTCAAGTATGGTATACCCAAAATTACAGGAACTGCAATCCCCCAGATTTCACCACAATCCCCGCATGAAACAGGAACGAAGGGACGTACGCCTTTTCCCCCAAACCACTCAGCCCCCACCTCGCCCCCCGCAGGGGTATCTCGAATTGGGAGCTTGGGCTATACTAAACGTATTAACTGTATAAGGAGAAGTTACCATGCATGAAATACATGTTACGTTTGCTGATGGCCGTTCCCTTTCTTGTCCTTTCGGAACAGCGGTGGAGAGCCTCACCGAACATTTTGAACCAGTCCAAGGGGGATTAGCGGCGGTTAAGGTGAACAACGAGATCCTGCCGTTTTCTGCACGCATTGAGGTTAATGCACAGTTGGAACCGGTGCCCTTGGAATCTCCTGAAGGGATGATGATTTACCGCCGTTCTCTCGCATTCCTTCTTGCTATGGCTGCAAAAAAACTGTTTCCTGAACGAAAACTCTACGTTGGCCATTCCTTGGGTAATAGTTATTACTATACCTTCTTGGAGGGAATTCCCAGCAGCCAAGACATTGAAGCCCTGAATGGGGAAATGAAGGCCCTGGTTGCCGCAGACCTTCCGATAGCGGTGCAGGTTATGGCCTACATCGAAGCCTTGAGCCTCTTTGAAAAAAATGGACAAACCGATACCGCCCTTCTTTTGGAGGAATGGAACGATGCCAAAGTACCGGTCAATGGATGTAATGGATTTGCAGACCTCTATATTGAAGCTTTGGTACCTCGCACCGGTCTATTGGCGGTTTTTGATCTCCTCCCATATCAGGAAGGTTTCCTCCTTTGTTTTCCGGGAATCGGACAAGGCATTACCCTAGGGGCATTTGAAGACAGTCCTATCATTTTCTCGGTGTATGATGAGTATAAAAAATGGGGCCGTATTGTGGGACTTCATGCGGTAGGTTATCTTAACCGGATCGTCCGGGAGCGGACCATTAAAGACTACATCAAGATCGAGGAGGCGTTCCAGGCAAAAAAAATAGCCGATATTGCAGATGCCATCTATACCAAGAAAGACCGGGTAAAAATGGTACTGCTTGCCGGCCCTTCCAGTTCCGGCAAAACCACCACCGCGAAACGGCTTTCCCTTGAGCTTAAGGTATTAGGAATTGAGCCTGTTGCTATTGGACTGGATAATTATTATGTGAATACCGATAAAACTCCCCGGGACGAGAAAGGGGAACCGGATTACGAATGCCTTGAAGCGCTGGATATTCCCTATTTCAACCAACAACTGCTGGATATCCTTAATGGGGAGGAAGTAATACTTCCCCTGTATGATTTTAAGACCGGGCGCCGTCGGGAAGCAGGGGGCAGGAAAATTAAGATGGAACCACGGACCGTACTGATTATAGAGGGTATTCATGGCCTGAACCATGCTCTCACCCCCCAAATAGACCGAGATATGCAATTCAAACTGTACGTGTCTGCATTGACTCATCTTAACTTGGATGATCACAACCGAATCCCCACTAGTGACCACAGGCTCCTGCGGCGTATGGTTCGTGATTACCAGTTCCGGGGAACCAATGCGGTAACTACCTTTAAGATGTGGCCCAGTGTACAGCGGGGAGAACGGCGGTACATCTTTCCGTTCCAGAACAATGCGGATGTGGCCTTTAATTCTGCGTTGAGTTATGAATTATCGGTATTGAAATTCTATGCGGAACCGCTTCTTCATTCAGTGAAACCGAATCGACCAGAATATGCCGAAGCAGTACGGCTCCTCTCGTTCCTTAAAAATTTCGCTCCCATTCCTCCGCAGTATGTACCAGGACATAGCATACTCAGAGAATTTATAGGGGAGAGTGAGTTTAAATATTAACATGGATATAAGGGCTGAAACCCCAGGGACTGGGGACCAAAAAAACGATACACCTCATGAGGGAAGTCAAGAACCGGAGCGCCTCCAGGATGAAACAAGGGATGTACTGGAATTTGACACCGGACTTGATGCCCAAGCCTTTGCCCACGCAAAACTTGCCCATCTTGTCGCTGCATCAGGCTACCTTGTTACGAGCGAAGGAGCATGGACACCCTGGAAACCTAAAGGAATATATGAACGGAACGGAACGATGCGTATCTGGGGATCCGGGTTTACCGGAGAACAGCTTGATAGGCTCGTGGCAGATGATACCCGGAAGGACCTGGCCTTGGATGCCCTGCGGTATTGGATCCGGGCGCGGCTCCTGGGAGCAGCCCAGCCTGGTCTTCCTGCACCCTGGCCTGCGGGGGCCATCATTGCCCCGGAAGGTACGATCCTTTTCCCGCCTGAAGAACTCATCAGGTACAGCATCGACGCAGCAGGACCGCAAGCACGGTTTAACGGGGTGGAGGGCTATGTTCATCCGGATCTCCCCGGCTTGAAGGGTACGGCTTTTACTGCCGGGGCTTTGCTGTACCGGATCTTCTGCAGTTCTCCGCCCTTCCCCAATACAAACCAAGGTCTACTCTATCAGGACATACGGGAAGGGGTTTTTCTCCCACCTCAGTTGGTGGTTCCTGGTTTGGATACCAAACTTGCCGTGCTCATAAGCCAGGCTTTAAGCCCCTTTACGGGAAAAAGGGAAAAAGGAAAAAAGGAAAACCAGGGGGAACAGACCCCTGAGATGCTCCGCGCCTTAGGGGACTTACTCGGTCCTCCGGGTTCTGCTGCGGCTGCATCCTACCTGCATGGGCTTGCTCCTACGGAACAGGCACGGCTTATCCTGGCAAAAGAGCGGTTTATTAAAAAGCATATCCGGGGAGTAAAAACCAAACGGTTTGTCCGTCGGAACACCGCGCTGATAGCGGGGATATCCATCGGGGTACTGAGTGTAGCCCTGCTTATCAAGAGTGGGATCAACGACCATGCGAACAGGCCCAGCACCCGGGGGATGAGTCCCCAAGAAGTGGTGGAGACCTATTACCGTTCCATGGGATCCTTGGATCATCCGCAGATGGAAGCCTGTGTCATGCCCAAGATCGGCAAGGAAGATATTGATATGGTTACCAATCTTTTTGTCATAAGCCGGGTTCGCCAAGCCTATGAGCGGGGCGCTCCGGTGATCTTCTCTGCCCAGGAATGGATCGATGCAGGTTCCCCGCCTAC
>JAISFT010000135.1 GCA_031263435.1 Treponema sp.
AACGGCGGTTGTATCGAGGTTATGGCGGGGGGTAAACTCCGGGACGGCGCCTACGAGGGCTTCCCCCTGGGGGCCAACGCGGTGATCCTGAACCGTTACAATTCCTACCTGTCCGTCGGCCCTGAACCCGAAAGTCCCGAAGCGAATACCGGGGGCTATATTTTTTACGAAGGCTTCCTGATAGGTCCCAGCAGTGGTTCACCGCGAATCGAGTGGAATGCCAGCGGTAACGGGGCATTGAGCTACGTTGAGGTCCGCCCCGGCGAGATTGCCACCAATGCACAGCTTACGGCAAAAAAATCCGTGGGTCTGATCTACTCCGTCTGGTTTGTCGATAACGCCACCTTAACGATAGACGCTGCCGGAGAAGCAGTTGAGATTTTCGAGGGGGGGGCGCACGGTATCCAGGCAAACGGAGGAACCTTCAAATTCTACGGCAGCGGGAGCAACACCATCATTACTATCAAAGCGGGTAACTTCCTTGACGGGAGATTCCTGGACAGCAGTGAGACTGCCTCTCCTGTTGGGGGAGCGAGTGATATTACGATATCCGGTCCCGGCATCACCGGCACGGAAGTAGAGTACGGAGATGGGACGAACATCAAAGGTAGATTGATTACCTACACCCCTGCCTGAGAGGGAAACTAAAAACACAGCCGGGCGCTTTTGCGCCCGGTAGAGCGGGGCTTCCCACGGGAAGCCCCGCTTTGTCAGGTCCCGGAGGAAAAGTTGATGAACAGTTTTGCAAGGGGCAGGGGGTACCGTCTGCCGGGCGGAGTATTCGGACTTTTTCTGGTCCTTGCGCTTGCCGCCTGTCCCACTGTTCTGGACAATCCCGCCGGTCCCGCCGCCCCGGGTGATCCCGCCGGCGCTTCTTCCCCCGGCGACAATTGGCAGCAGGGGATTATGCAGGAAGCCACCGCGAGAAACATTTTTGACTATTCGCCCTGCGCAGGGGGTATCAGAATAGACCGCCTTAGAAGCGTCCCGGCCCTGGCCTCGTATCTGGCGGGGGGAACTGCACCGGACCCTGCCCAGGGGGACAGGACCTTTACGATAAAAACCATCGCCGGAAAACAGGTGGCGGAAATTGCCGGCGGGGCCTTTGCCGCCGCGCCGGAGAACGACATCTCCTCCCTGGTAAGGATCATCGTGCTGCCCGACACTATCACGTCCCTGGGAACGGACCTTTTTGCCGGGATAGAATCCCCGGTCATCGTGAACATACCCGCCTCGGTTGTAAGCGCCCTCGGCGCAACCGCCCTGAGTCTGGCGGCGGGGAATGAAGGCAACGCGAAGATTCAAAGTCCCTCTTCTCCGTCCGGTTCCGGAACGCCGCCCCCCGTGGTTATTGTCCATCCCCGTCCCGCCCTGCGGGAGAGCGCCGTAAACTACGATCCCGCTACCGGCGCCGTGTCGGTACGTCTTGCCTTTGACATGGCCGTAACGGTTGAAAGCGGCGGGGACTGGACCATTGCCGGAAATGAAAGCCAGACGATCACCGCCGCACCGGTAAATCCCGCGCCTGGCGCCCAGGTACAACTTGTTTTAGCCGCGGCGAATCCCGATGATACCACCAGAATTACCGCAGTGAGGGTTGAATGTATGCCCGTGGACGGCGTGTGGGAACGTCCTTTGTCCGGCGGGGGCTATACGCTCCTCTACTACGATACCAACGGCGCCGTTGGGCTGGAAGATTCCGGGGGCAGCCCCCACTGGTACTATGTTCCGGAGGGGGCCGAAAAAAAACTTTTCAATACGATCAACAGCCCCAACGCGCTGGTCCCCGGCCTGTTCAAGATCTGGTTTGGGACGGATAGCTCCGGCGACCGGGTCGAGATCGGCGGAACGGCCCTGCCCGGGCCCGCCGGCGGTATCACTGTGCTTGATATCGGCCTGCCGGACACGAACAACGACGGCCTCCCCGTGTTTTTCATCCCCCCAGGCGCTTTGGGCGCGGAGGGGCAAGACTACGCGCATATACGCCTCCGCGTAAACCGGGGGGCAAGCCTCGTTATCCTGGCCGATAACACCGCTTATGAGGCAGACGGCGCGGGCCACCCCTGCCCTTACGGGAATTTGACCGGCGCTGCGGTGGAAGTTATGGGGGGCGGCAGGCTCCGGGTTGGGGCCTACGAGGGCTATCCACTGGGAACCGGCACGGCGATCATCGCCCGTCTGGGTTCCTGGCTTGCTACGGGCCCGGAAAGCTCCTTTAGTTCCCAGACGGCGGGCTATGTCCATGAACGCGACCGCTGGTTCGAGGGCTGGCTGATCGGCCCCGTCTCGTCGGGGGCGCGGATTGTATGGGACGTGGGGGATCAAAACGGCAGCTATATCGAGATCCGGGAGGGGAAGATCGCCTTTGATGTGAACCTGACGGTACGAAAATCCCTGGCCCTGATGCACAGCGTCTGGTTTGTCAACGGCCCCTGTCTTACGATTGACGCCGCCGGAGATGACCTTACTCTGGGCAGCGGCAAGGGCCTCTTTACCGCCGCCCCCGAATTTAAATTCCACGGAACCAAATCCGGGAGCGGCGGTCAGAATCCCTCCCATGAATCGGCAAAGATCGTCATAAAACGGGGCAGCGCTGTCTCACGATCCTTTCTGAGCGGTAACACGGAAGATGAAGATATGTTTGTTGCGGCGGAAGACGGCGACATCACGATAAGAAACCAGGGCAAAACAGGGGCCACATTACAATCCTACAACGATAAGGTCTATGGCTACCTCAACTGGGGTTTTTGATCCGGCGGTTTGCCGCGTTTCGCGCGCAGACCCCGGCCTTCCAATCAAATTCTGCCTTGAATGGTACTGTTGCTGCGTATACCGGAGAAAAGGGGCCAAAAAACCGCAAGGTTTTTTGGCCCCCCTTGAAAGCGCAAGGGATTGAAGCGGAAATACCGCAGACATTACCATAGGTAAAGCACTTTACCTATGGTAATGTCGAGGAATTGAAGCGGAAAGCCCGGTTTCCGGCGCGGAGCGCCGGAAATGCGCCCGAATAGGAGGTAACTATATGCTGCAATTACCGGTGGCCGGCGGGGGGGTCCTGGATATCCGGCCTTCCAAAATAATTGCCGTGGGGCTCAACTACCGGGCCCATGTCAAAGAAAGCAACGAGGCCTTTGGCCGGAAGCTTGAGGGCCTTCCCCGGGAGCCGGTGCTGTTCGCCAAAACGCCGAATGTGCTGATCGGTCCGGGGGAGCCGATTATTCTGCCTGCCCTGGTCGGCGGGTACCGCTTTGACGAGCCCCGGACGGATCTGGAGGCGGAACTGGCCTTCATCATTTCCAGACGGGCCAGGCATGTGCCGGAAGCGGAGGCCCTTGGGTATGTGCTGGGCTATACCTGCTTCAACGATGTGAGCCAGCGGAACATACAAATGGGGGACCCCTCCGGCTGGTTCCGGGGGAAGTCCTTTGACAGCTTCGGCCCCATCGGTCCGGTGCTGGTCCGGCAAGAGGACCTGCCCAATCCGGGGAACCTTGCCATCCGCTCCCGCCTGAACGGGGAACTGAAGCAGGAGGCATCGACCGCGGACATGATCTTTTCCGTCCCCGCGCTCCTGGCCTTTATCTCCAAAAACATGACCCTGGAAGCAGGGGACATTATCGCCACCGGTACCCCCAGCGGGGTCAGCCCTATCAAGGCCGGCGATACGGTCGAAATAGAAATCGAAGGCATCGGGATACTGACGAACCCGGTGATAGCGGAACGGTTATAGCGGAATAGGCCGCGCGTTTTCTGCGGCGGCCTGTAACAGCTAAGCAATTCTTTTTGGGCGTACCCCCGCCTGCGGCGGGGTCGGGCTCTCCGCTCCAATTCCTCGACCC
>JAISFT010000145.1 GCA_031263435.1 Treponema sp.
ACACTCTTTCCCTACACGACGCTCTTCCGATCTATTTTCAATACGCTCCGGCAGGGAATTCCAAATGTTTTCTTGGGGGCCTTGCCCCGGCCCTCCCCCACCACACCAATCGTGGAGAGGATTCACAGCTTTCTACAAAAGTAAACGTGTCTCCCCGGCTCTGCCGACACGTTGGGGTAGGTCAAGTTTAGACTGTAGGGTCCTTTCGCCTGTCACCAAAACTGAGCATTACTGAAAAAGCAGCGGATTCTACAAAAAAGCGCCGCTTGGCCGGCGCAGCCAACTGCTTTCGCAGTAATCTCAATGCCGAAAATCGGCCGGCACGGAGGCCGGCGTGAATAGATTTCCCAGGTTTTTGCGAAGCAAAAACCTGAAGGTGAAAAACGGCAGGGATGCCGTGTTGCGCCCGAAGGGCGGCGCCATGGATGGCGCTGTACCTACGGCTCCCCGCCGGAGGCGGGGAGATGAAATTTTGCGAAGCAAAATTTCAAGGCCAAAAATCGCCACGGAGGGCGATTTTTGGCCCGCGCAAGGGATAGGAGGGGCGGGGCTGCCCGACAGGGCAGCCCCGTTCCCGTAGGGAATGGAGCGTGGCCGCCGCAGGCGGCCTTGGCGGAACCCCGGATAGCCCGGTCCCCGGAGCGTGGCAGCCGAAGGCTGCCTTAGCGGAGGGGATGCGCCCAAAAGAATCTTCATGTGCTGATTCTGCCCGATGGGCGGGCTGTACTTTAACGCCTGGTGTATAGGCTATACTATGGGCAAGAGGTACGGCACATGAAAGCATCGGTAAATATCGGCGTCATCGGCCTGGGCGGCAGGGGCATGGGTTTGATGGAGGCCTGTATTCTGCCGCGTGGGGAGGTGCGGGTGACGGCGCTCTGCGATACCTACGAGGACCGCAGGCTGGAGGCGGCCGCAAGGCTGGAAAAGGCCGGGGGCCGCTCAAAGCCGCTTGTTACCGGGGATTACCGGGAAGTCTTGAATATGAAGGACCTGGACGCTGTGCTGGTTTCGCCGGGCTGGACGCCCCATGTTGAAATAGCCTGCGCCGCTATGAGGGCCGGTATCTATACGGCGGTGGAAGTGGGGGGAGCGTATTCTGTTGACGATTGCTGGCGTCTTGTTCATACCCAGGAGGAAACCGGCGCCCAGTGTATGCTTATGGAAAATTGCTGCTTTGGCCGCTACGAGCTTATGGTGCTTAACATGGTGCGCCAGGGTCTTTTTGGTGAGATTGTTCACTGCCAGGGTGGTTATCGCCACGATCTGAGATCGGAGGTGGCGGGCGGCTGGGAAAACCGCCACTACCGCAAGGATAACTACCTGCTGCGGAACTGTGAGAATTACCCTACCCACGAGCTGGGGCCTATTGCCCAGGTGCTGGACATAAACCGGGGGAACCGCATGCTTAAGCTCAACTCGGTGGCGTCGAAGGCGGCGGGGCTTCACGACTACCTGGCTGCCCGCAAGGGGGACGAGAGCCCCGATGCAAAACTCAGGTTTGCCCAGGGGGATGTGGTTACCACCGTCATCACCTGCGCCGGGGGGGAGACGATTGTTCTGACTCTGGATACCACGCTGCCGCGGGCCTATTCCCGGGCCTTCCATGTTCAGGGTACCCGGGGGATGTTCAGCGAGGACAACAGGACGATTTTCCTTGACGGGGTTCACGATGAATTTGAGTTCAACGGCCGGGGTCTGTGGGGCAATGCCGATTCTTATTTTGAAAAATACGAGCACCCCGTCTGGGTCCGGTACATGAACGAGGGGGTACAGGGGGGCCATGACGGCATGGACTGGCTGGAATTTACCGCCTTTTTCGATGCCGTCCGCGGGGAGTCCCCGGTTCCCATCGACATCTACGACATGGCCGCATGGATGAGTATTTCCACATTGTCGGAGGAGTCCGTCGCCCTGGGCGGCGCGCCGGTGGCTATACCGGACTTTACCAACGGCAAGTGGCTGACCCGGCGGGATAAGTTCTGCCTTGTTTAGGGCGCATCCCCGCCTGCGGCGGGGATGGAAATTAGTGGTTCCCCTCAAGGGTAAGCCCCGATTCTACTAACAGTCTTGTACGGGGATGGGCAGGGGCGCGGAGAACCCGGTGGGCCGGTGCGTCTTCGATGATCTCCCCACGGTCAAGCACCACGATTCGTTCCGAAATATTCGCCACCGCCGGGAGATCATGGGATACGAAGATCAAGGTGAAATTCCCCCCTTCCTTAAGCTCGTGGAGCAAATTGAGGATTTCGATTTTCGTAATGATGTCCAGGGCGCTTACCGCCTCATCGGCTATGAGGACTTCGGGATTGGTAACCAGGGCCCGGGCTATGGCAATACGCTGGCGCTGGCCGCCTGAAAATTCCGCAGGGTACCGGTCCATAGCATCTTCTTCGAGTCCTACTTTTTCCAAGGCCCGGAGGATCCTTTCTTTTTTTTCAGCCCCGGTCCTGGTCAGCCCTAGGGAAGTGAGGGGTTCGCCGATGATACCTTTTATTTTCTGAGCCGGATCCAAAGAAAGGAAAGGATCCTGGAAAACCGGCTGAACCCTGGTTCTGAAATTCCGCAGGTCTTTCCCGGTCATTTCCGCCAGCGGCTGCCCGGAAAAGAAAATAGTTCCCCTGGGGGCCTTTACCAAGTGGAGGAGCAGGGAGAGCAGGGTGGTTTTGCCGCTCCCGGATTCCCCCACAATACCAAGGCTTTCTCCTTCGGCGATGCCAAGGTTGATGTTTTTCAGTACATCCTTTTTTCGGTACGCAAACCAGACCTCCGACAGCTCGAAGATATTCCTCCCTCCGGCGGGGGCCTCCCGAAGCCCCTCCGTCATGGCTGCCCTGCTCTTTTTATGGCCCGCTCCAGCTCCCGGGTGCAACTGAGGAGGAGCTTCGTGTACTCATGTTGGGGATTGTTGATGATATCCCCGGTGTCCCCGGCTTCGACTATGCAGCCATCCTTCATTACCAGGATCCGTTTGGCGATTTTTTGTACCGCCGCGATATCATGGGAAATAAAGAGTACCGCCATCCCCCGGATTTTTGCGGTATCCTGTATGAGTTCAATAAGCTGTTTCTGAATCTGGGCATCCGCCGAACTTGTCGGTTCATCGGCGATAAGCAGCCGGGGAGAAGCAGCAAGGGCCAGGGCAATGGCGGCCCGCTGCCGCTGTCCCCCCGAGATCTCCCCAGGCAGGGAAGCGGCTATGCGGCGAATCTCCGTCAGCCGTACCTCCTCCAAAAGGGAATGGACCCTATCCCGAAGTTTAGCTCCCCTGAGGCCCGAATGTTTTTTGAGGGGCAGGGCTATTTGCCTCCCTATCTTCATCAGGGGGTCCAGGGCGGAGGCCGGTTCCTGGAATACAATGGAAATATCCCTGCCCCGGATAGTGTTCAGGGCCCTCTCGGCTGAGCCTATAACTTCATGTCCCCGGAGGACGATGCTCCCTTCCGCCCGTATTGACCGGGGCAAAAGCCCTGCCGCCGCCAGGGCGGTAAGGGACTTTCCGGAACCCGATTGGCCCAAGAGGCCCACGAGTTCCCCTTCCCCAATGCTGAAGCAGAGATTCCGCAGAAGGAGCTTTCCCGAATTTACCGGATAAACTCTGAGACCGGACACCTTAAGCAGCACAGGATTTTTGGATTCATCCTTCACTGACCTATACCCCCCCCTGTGTCCAGTTTGTCACGGATCGCGTCGGCGAGAAGGTTTGCCCCGGTTACTATCATTACGATAACCAAACCGGGCAATACCGCTCCTAAAGGGGCTGTCAGTACCGTACCCTGGGCTTCCTGCATGAGTCTTCCAAGGGAAGTATTGGGCGGGGGCACACCCAGACCCAGGTAGGAGAGGCTCGCTTCCGCCAGGATGGATACCCCGAATACCACTGCGATATTCACTAACAGTACCTGCCATATATTGGGTAATACATGGATAAAAGTGATGGCCATGTTGCCGGTTCCCGAAGTTCTGGCACTCACAAAGAACTGTTTTGACATGATCTGCTTGGTGAGGATGCGGGTAAGCCGGGCAATAATGGCCGAACAGGCTATGCCAATGGAAACCACGGCAGTCCAGATGTTTCTCCCCTGGGTTGCTCCGATGAGCATGGCCAAAAGAAGAGTAGGGAAGGCGATGAGCACGTCAAGAAAGGAAGAAACGGCATTATCGGCCCACTGGGGGAGCCAGGCAGCAAGGAGACCTATGGTAATACCCAGGACCGCAGCTATCATGGTAGCACTTAGGCCGACAGAATAGGCGATCTTGGTTCCGGCCATTACATAGCTCGCCAGATCCCGGCCAAGCCTGTCGGTACCAAAGATATGGGCGGGGCTGGGGCTTTCAAGGCGTCCTCCCGAAGTATCGTCCAGCGGGTAGGGAGTCCAGAAAAACGAGACAAAGGCAGCGATAAGTGTTACGAACAGAAGAACCACGGCGACATAGAGCCGCACCGGTGTTTTTTTCCCGGCCATATCATCCTCCTCTCCGGGGGGGTCTAAGCCGGGGATCCAGGATCCGTTGAATCACATCGGCAATAAAGCCGATCACTAGGACAAGAAAGGTGGTGGTAAGGAGTACCCCCTGAATTGAAGGATAGTCATGTTGGGCGATGGCCTTGGTCAACATGGAGCCGAGCCCGGGAAGGGAAAAGATATTTTCCACCACCACGGCGCCCAGGAGCGTTGAAGAAAGCTCTATTCCCAGGATGGAAATGACCGGAACATAGGCGTTTCTGATGCCGTGGAGCACAAAGGACGAAACCTGGGAAAAACCGAGGGATCGGGAATTGCGGATATAGCCGGAATCCAGCACGTTAAGTACGCTTGCCCTGATGTACCTGGCCAGTGTGGCGCTCATCATGAATACGATAGTTGCCGCAGGCAGTACCAGGGCCCGAAGGGCGGCTCCCATGTTTCCCCAGCCCCCTGCGGGCCATCCGCCGGAAGGCAGAATATGTAAACGCAGAGCGAAAATCCGGACAAAGATGATCCCCACCCAGAATATGGGAATGGCTATACCGATTTGGGTAAAAGCGGTCAGAGCCGCAGCGTACCATCTGCCGTTTTTATAGGCAGCGATAAATCCGATGACACTGGCCAGGATTCCGGAGAGGACAAAGGAAATAAGGGTGAGGGGGATGGTAACCCCCAGACGTTTCCATACTTCGGAAGCCGTGGGGATGCCGGATATGTAGGACTCCCCAAAATCCCCCCGGAGAACTCCGGTAAACCATGCCGCCATCTGCCGTAACAAGGGGAGATCGGACCCTACCTTTGCCCTGGCTGCGACGATTTGCTCCGGTGATGCATCGGCGGGCAGCATGGCATTGGCAGGATCGCCGGGAAGCAGCCTGAGGAGGATGAATATCACCAGCAGGGCGGCGACAAAAGAGATTATTAGAAAAAAAACACGGTGAACCAGGTATGTACCCATGAAAAAATTATAAGGGGACGTAGTTAAGGGGTCTACCGGAGCAGACCTCTTAAACATTTTTTAACAGAATTTACTCGGAAACTGAAGTTTCCGAGTAAGCCTATTATTGTTTTACGATACTGTACCCATAAAACTGGGAATTAAGCCCGTTCACCGGATACCCAGACAACCTGGAAGAAGCAATAACGATCTGCGGGTAGAGGTAGAGCCAGACACTGGCCGCCTCATCGGCGATGATCCTGTTTACTTCCAGGAGTTTCCTGACCTGCTCATCGGGGGTAGCGGACAGTTCGGCCTGGTTTACAAGTTCCGTTACCCGGGGATTGTTGTATCCCCAGTAGAAATCGGGGTTGCCGTACCATACCACGTCCCGGTCATTTACATGCTCCTGGAGGGTGGCGGTAAAATTTCTGTCCCGAAAGACCTTGGTGTACCATTCATCGGCGGATATGGGATTGATGGTCACTTCCACACCGATTTTGGCAAGTTCGCTTTTGACAAATTCGGCGACCAGGGGGTGGGGATCGTAGGTGGGAGAATCAAGGGTAAAGGAGAAACCATTGGGATAGCCCGCCTGGACAAGGAGAGATTGGGCAAGGACGGGGTCATAGGGGTTCGTGTTGACCAGGGAAGGATCGTACCAGGGATCGGTGGGGGGTACCATAGAACCGATGAGGGAACCATATGTACCCCAGACGGAACTGAGCAGCTTCTGCCGGTCAATGGCGGAATAAACGGCCTTGCGGACCAAAGTGTTGTCAAAGGGTTTTACCCGGTCATTGAAGGCCAAGAGTTCCTTGGTTGTGGACGCCCCGTTATTGATCACAAAGCCGGCATTATTTTCAAATTGGGAAATAGCGTCAGGACTTTGGACTGTGGTGATGATATCAACCTGTCCGCTCAGGAGGGCGTTGTTCAAGGCGCTGGCATCGGTGAAGTAATTGAACACCACCCCGGTGTTTTTTGCGGCCTGACCCCAGTACCCATTCCATTTTTTCAGGCTCAGGGAACTGCCCCGGATCCAGGTATCCAGAACGTAAGGCCCGGTTCCGTCTTCGGTAGTCCTAAGGTCCCTGCCGTCGGCGTTCACTATCCACACATAGGACAGGGTATAGGGGAAGGAGATAGAAGGGCTGTTAAGGGTAAAGATCACGGTTTTGGCATCCGGAGTGTCGATGCTCTTGATTACCTGGTAACTTGACTTCCGGGCCGCCAGGGAGGATTCGGCGCTTACCCGTTCAAAGCTGGCCTTTACATCCGCTGAACTCAGGGCTTTGCCGGAATGGAATGTAACACCCTCCCGAAGGGTCACCGTATAGGTAAGACCATCATCACTTTTGACATAGTTCGTAGCGAGGAGGTTTTCTACCTTTCCCTCATCGGTTAGCCTGAAGAGTCCCTCATAGACGTTTCCGTTAAAGGCCTCTGTAATACCCTGGCCCCCGGCATCAACATTCGAAAGGTTGCCCGGTTCGTAAAGAGAACCGATATAAATAATCGCCTGTTCCGGATTCGCCGCTGGCGAATCCCGCCTTCCACCCGCGAAAAGCATCGGGGCAGCCGCTATCGCCACAATAAGCAGGAGAGCCGGAGATACCCGCCGAGAGAATACTGTCTTTGTGTTCATGTCCTATTCCTCCAAAATTAAATCCTATTATACTCATAGGTTTTATATGTAAAATAAACTATCTGTTTTTCTTTGTCAATAGAATCGTCCCCAAAAGACTTCCAAACAACACTACTTTTTGTTGACATGTAATCGATCTACCCGAGGCAGGAACACGAACTGGCGGTCTACCGGGTTCGGAGACTCAAGCCGAAGCTTCCCGGCCCAGGCGGAAGGCTTTTTTATTGGCCTCCACCAGCGCCGCTCCCTTGCCGGCAAAGGCGGCCTCTATGGCGGCCTCCAGGATTTCCGGCCCGATGGAAAGGAAGGGCGATGCGGCCCCCACCATGACCATGTTTACCGCCCGGGCCAGCCCCGCTTCTTTGGCCAGGGCGGCCGCGGCCACAACCTTCGCCAGGGGAAAGCCGCGGATGGCCGCAAGAATCGAATCGATCTCCGGATAGTTGGGGATGTTGATAAAGGGCTCCGCAGCGCTTACCAGGGCCCCGCCGGGGGAGAGCCATTCGGCGTAACGGAGGCTTTCCAGGGGCTCCATGCTGATGATAAGGTCCGCGCCGCCCCGGGGGACCAGATCGCCGGGGATGGGGGCGCCGGCGATGCGGAGATGGGCCAGCACCGCGCCGCCCCGCTGGGCCATGCCGTGGACCTCCGACTGGCGCACCGCCAGGCCCTCCCCAACCGCCGCCTGGGCGATGATGGCGGCGATGGAAAGGACCCCCTGGCCCCCCACACCGGCAAGGAT
>JAISFT010000211.1 GCA_031263435.1 Treponema sp.
CCCTACAGCCAGCGTTTTCATCCGCCGGAGCCGGTAATCAAGGCCTTTGAATCCTACGGCTTTGTCTGGGGGGGAAAATGGTCAAGCTACGATACCATGCACTTCGAGTACCGGCCGGAAATTTTTATCCTGAACAACCTGCCCCTGACTACATTTCGCTAAACTGCGGCTCGGCTGTACCGGCGTTTACAATAGTCCTGAATTCCTTTTCGTCCAGGGTTTCTTTTTCCAGCAGGGCCGCGGCCACCTGGTTCAGGATAAGCCGGCGCTGTCCCAGGGTTTCCTTGGTTTTGGCGTACTCCACCTCTACCACCCGGGCAATTTCCTCATCCACATATTGCTGGGTACTTTCCGCGTATTCCCGCTGGAACATCGGTTCCTGCCGTTCTCCCCCTGTCATGCCCGAACCCCGGGATGTAAGGGCCACATTGCGGAAACGGGCGCTCATGCCGTAGTCGGTGATCATCTTGCGGGCAATGTCGGTGGCCTTGGTAAGGTCGTTGGCCGCGCCGGTGGAATATTCCCCGCTGATCATCTCCTCCGCGACACGGCCCCCCAGAAGAATGTCGATCCGCCCCAGCAGATCGGATTGGGTGATGGTAAACCGATCCTCCACGGGCATTTGCAGCGTATAGCCAAGGGCAAAGCCCCGGGGGATAATCGAAATTTTCTGTACCGGGTCCGCATTGGGGGTAAAAGCCGCAATCAGGGCATGACCCGCCTCGTGGTAGGCGGTAAGCTTCCGTTCTTCGGGCTTCAGGACCCGGGTCTTTTTCTGCAGACCGGCCACGATCTTTTCGATGGCCTCGTCAAAATCCTGCTGTTCTACCAGCTTCCGTCCGGCCCGTACCGCCAGAAGGGCGGCCTCGTTTACGATGTTGGCCAAATCGGCGCCGGAAAAACCGGAGGTAATCCTGGCCACCGCCGCCAGTTCCACTGCCGGCGCCAGTTTTACACCCTTGGAGTGGATCTTCAAAATCTCCTCCCGGCCTTTCAGGTCCGGCCGGTCCACCAGTACCTGACGGTCGAAGCGGCCGGGCCGCAGCAAAGCCGGGTCCAGAACATCGGGACGGTTTGTCGCGGCCAGGATAATCAGGCCGCTTGTGGCGTCAAAACCGTCCATTTCCACCAGAAGCTGGTTCAGGGTCTGTTCCCGCTCGTCATTCCCCCCGGCAATATTGTTGATCCGGCTCTTCCCGATGGCGTCAAGCTCGTCAATAAAAATGATACAGGGGGCCTTGTCCCGGGCCTGCTTAAAGAGATCCCGCACCCGGGCGGCGCCGACCCCCACAAACATCTCCACAAAGTCCGCGCCGGACATCCTGAAAAAGGACACCCCCGCTTCCCCCGCCACTGCCCGGGCCAGCAGGGTCTTCCCCGTGCCGGGGGGCCCCACCAAAAGCACCCCCTTGGGGATCTTTCCGCCGATTTCGGTGTACTTTTTGGGGTTCTTCAAAAAGTCCACCACCTCCACCAGCTCTTCCTTTGCCTCGTCTACACCGGCCACATCGCGGAACCGGGTGGCAATATCCCCCTCGGCAACGATAACCGCCCGGTTCTGCCCCACGGAAAGAACATTGCCCCCCATATTGCCCAGCCGCTTTACGACGAAGCGCCATATAAAAATGAAGAAGGCAATGGGCAGAACCCAGGAAAAGATGATGTTGAGGATGATGCTTCCCTCCCGGGATGCCGCGCGGTAGGCTATGTTTTTTTCATCCATCAGCTTGATAAAATCCGGGTCATTGATGGGAACGGTACGGTACACCTGTTCCTGGGACCCCATGTAGGGGTTCCGGACGGTGGTCCGTGTGGATAACGAGGACCGGGCGCTGGTGTACCCGGTAAAGTAAGAATCGGTTAACTCTACCCGCTTAATCTCCCCGCTGGCAATCCTGGCCTTAAACTCGGAAAAATCAATGGTAGGGTTTACCCGGTTCATAAACACGTAATTGAAAAGGCTCATCCCTATAAGAAGGATAAGCAGGTATACGATGGTGAACTTCCAGCCCCCAAAGGGCTTAAGGTCCGGCAGCTTGAAGGGCCCTCCGCCCTTGGGTTTCTTTTCGTTTTGATGATCACCGGACATAAAATCGCTCATACCATAAATATCTGCTTTTTGGGGTATATATTCAAGTTGGCAATGAAAGCATGCTAAAATCTTTGGTGATGAACCTTATCTTGTTTGAGGAACACGAACTGGGCAGGGCCCTGCCGCGGCGGGACGAGCGGACCATTCACCTGCTCAAGGTGCTGCACAAAAAGCCCGGGGATACCTTTGACGCGGGCATTCTGGGCGGACAGCGGGGCGCGGGAACTATCGAGAAGATCAACCTGGATGGTTCCCTGCTCTGTTCCCTCCGCCTCTTTGAAGACGCCCCGCCGCGCTATCCCCTGAGGGTGGCCGTGGGCTTTCCCCGGCCCATCCAACTCAGGCGGCTTTTGCGGGACCTTTCCAGCCTGGGCGTCTGTGCGGTGGATCTGATCGGCACGGACCTGGGGGATAAGAACTACCGGGACACCAATTTACTGAGCGATGGCGGCGCCCGTGCGGCTTTGATAGAGGGGGCGGTTCAGAGCCGGGACACCACGATACCGGATCTGGCCGTCTGGCCCCGGCTGGAAGACTGGCTGGGGGAACAGCCCTGGGAATCGAGGGGGCAGGGACTGCGGCCCCTTGTCTTCCTGGCCGCGGCGGACAATGTACGGCCGGAAGGTTCCCTGGCCCGCCTTGGTTCCATGCGGCGGAAGGCTGTTCTGGCCGTGGGACCGGAGCGGGGCTGGTCCGACCGGGAGCGGGATCTTTTGGAAAAAGGCGGCTTCCTCAGGCTCTCCCTGGGGGAGCGGGCCCTGCGGACCGAAACTGCCTGTATAGCAGCGGCGGTTCTGGTTTTGGAGAAGATTGGGGAACTGGGATAGGAAGGAGGTCAGGACAATGAATCAGGATCAGGTTAAGGCAAAGCTCCTTGCCATTGAGGATGCCCCTTTAGAGTTCACTTTGATATTTTCCGGCAAACAAAGCCGGAAGGTGAACGGTTTGTACAAGCCGGACAGCCGGGAGATTATCATTCACAATAAAAATTTTACCGATGATAATTTGCTCCTCTACACGGCTATCCATGAATATGCCCACCATCTCCATGCCTGCCGCCGGGGGGGAAAGCTCTCAAGCCGGGCCCACAGCGCCGAATTTTGGGCCATCTTCCACGGCCTTTTGGACCTGGCGGAAAAAAAGAAGATCTACCGGAATGTCTTTGCGGCCTCCCCCGAGCTGACGGAACTGGCGGAGTTTATCAGGAAGAACTACCTGGAGGAGAATGGCAATCTGGTAAAGGAGATGGGTAAACATCTGCTGCGGGCCCACGAACTTTGTACTGCTGCGGGGGCCCGTTTCGAAGACTATGTGGACCGCCTTCTCTGTATTCCCCGGGTGGCGGCGGACATGGCGATCAAAATGTACCAGTACGATCTGGACCCCCGGGTGGGGGCGGATAATATGCGTTTTCTGGCGGGGATACGGAACGATGATGACCGGCTGAATGCGGAACAGGCTCTGGTAAAGGGGAAGAGCCCCGATGCGGTCCGTTCCGGTCTGCGGGACAAGGACGAGGAGGATCCCCAGCTCAGGCTGGGCAAGGAAAAGCAGCGCCTGGAACGGACCATTGCCTCCCTGAGCCGCCGGCTGGAGGAAATAAACCGGGAGCTGGAAACCCTGGATCAGTAAAAGGAGACTCAATATTTTGAAGTTCCGTGCCGATAATTGGCCCACTATGCGTTCCCGTAGCTCCCTCTGGTTTATAGCAGTTTGTGTTTTTGCAGTGATTCTTTCTGTTCCGGCCTGGACGCAGAGCGCGGGGATGTCCGCCCTGAATGTGGACGAGGCCGGGGTCCTCCCCGTGGGAAATAATACGGTTTTCGGCGCCGCGGCCGGAGACGCCCCGCTTGGTTTCCGGTTCCCTTCCCTTTATTTTACTAACTACCTGAGCGCCATGAGCAGCCAGGCCGATTCCCGCCCCTATTGGGCCTCCGCGGAGGAAGAATCCGCGGAGCTGGAGACCGAGGATCCTTCTATCCTGCTCAACAACGATATTGTGGCCTTTTACGGTCATCCCAATTCCCGGAACATGGGGATTCTGGGGCGCCACCCCATTGAGGAACTGGACGCCATGCTGGGGAAGGTGGCGGTAGAATATGCCGAGGCCGGCGGCGGCAGGGGTATCCGCAG
>JAISFT010000215.1 GCA_031263435.1 Treponema sp.
ATCATCCGTCCCTTTGAGGGTAAAACTGGGCCGGAACAGGTGGCCGGAATAGTACTGGGCCCCCAGATCCGCGGGACCCAGGGTGGTAGTAAATCTAAGGCCCCCCTGGGCGTACTCAAGGCCCTGGGTTTCGGGAAGATTCTTCTGCGTCAACACCATGTCCGCAGCGGCGCTGTTTATCATCGGTATAACAGATGGTAATAAACCGGCTAGAGGACTCTGCGCCAATTCTCCGGCCAGAGCGTCGATCATGGTGTCCCGGCGATTGTCGGTTATGGCCCTGGGGTACCAGAGATCCCCCTGATCCAGGGAATACCGGTGGCCCTGAAAATTGGGAATAAAGACTCCCTCCAGCCGGGAGACGGAACCCAGGGGAAGGGATGCGTGGATCATGGGCCGGGCAATTTTGCGGCCCATCGTATCCCCCACATTGGTCAGATCCGTATAGTCCAGGGGATTGGTTACATCCAGGGGACCCTGGATGTCCGCCCGGCCCCAGGCCAGCTTCCGCAGTCCTGTTTCCAGAGTCAGCGGCCCCAGGAAGGCTCTAAGGTACAGTTCGTCGATGATCATGGGGGTCCAGAACAGGTTGCTTGAAGTTTCCGTCAGATTCCGGATGGTCCGGGGGGAAAGGTTGAAGTGCAGCGCCGCCTCTGCATTGGGCGCGGCGGCGTTAAAATTGAGTTTTGCGCTGACCATGCTGCCCCAATCTACGGCCCCCGCCTTATCGTTTAATTCGCCGGGAAACACCAGGAGCCCCGCTGTTAGTTCCCCACCGGTCTTGAATCCCGGACTTTCGGCAGCATAGGCATCTTCCGATTCGTCAAACCAATAATCCTGGGCCCCCAGAACCGGACCCAGGAGCAGAAAGCATATACAAAGCGCCCTGCCCGCGGCCGTCATCGGGGCCTCCCGGTAACAAGGAATTCCCGGGTAAATACCCCGTCGGGAATCCTCGTGTTATAACGGATATCGTCCACCATGATCAGCGTAGAAGTCCCCGCTGCGTGGGTGGTCATCCGGGTCTGCATGGCGGTAAGGCGGCCGTCTTTAAGTTCCAGATTAAAGGTCTCCATGGTTTTTACCAGGACATTTCTTTTGTCGTAGAGATCGATTTTATGGCATACCCCGGTATCTTTATCGATCCACTGGATCATTTTCGAATACTGGTAGGAACTGTCTTTGGGCACCGACTGAATCACATAACAGGGATATTCCCCCAGCCTCTCCTCCCGGAGCAGGCTGTGGGTATCCAGATCCGCGTTACGCTTGGTGCTGGAAATATCATCATTGGAAAAATCCGTTCCCACAAAACTCTTTGAACCGTCCCTCATGGCGATCCGCTGTTCCCTGCCCCGGGCCGGCTGGAATATCCAACGGTCATCCTCCGCACCGGGATTCTCTATGGTTAAAAAACGGGTCCCCGCCACCGACCGGGGCTCGCGGAAAACTATCATAATCTGGTTTCCGCCGGGACCGTCCCTGGTGAATTGTTCGATGACCCGCCGGGTTTCGGAACCGTTCCTTGCCTTTAATACCATCGTCGAGAGGGTATATGTAGTATCCGCCTCTATCCGGTTCCGGGAAGCGCG
This sequence comes from Treponema sp., assembly GCA_031263435.1. The sequence goes on from JAISFT010000215.1 coordinate 1,593, forward strand.
GACAATCTCCTCCGCGTTCTGGGCCCCCAGTGAAACGGCCGCCAGAAACAGTGCGGCGGCGCCGGCCAATTTTTTTCCCATTATCGTTACCTCATTCCCTGATAAATTTCGGCTTCAGGACCCTCAGCAGGACAGGAACAATTATGAGTCCCGAAAGGGCGCTTATCATCATGGCCAAACAAACCAAAAGTCCAAAATCCCGAAGTATAATAAAATTAGACAGCCAAAGAACCGCGAAACCAAGGCCGACCGAAAGGGTATCCACCAGAATCGCCGTCCCCGAAACATAGTAAGCCTGCTTCAGGAAATCCCCTGTCCCGCCCGACAGCTTGTATTCCCGTTTATAGGCCTCGATAAAGTGGATGGTGTAATCAATACCCACGCCGATAGAAACGCTGGAGATCATGGCGGTTGCAAGGTTCAGCTTGATTTTCAAAAAACCCATGGCCGCGAAGTTGGCCAGGATGAGTATGGAAAGGGGGATGATGGCAATACCACCTGCCGCAAGGGACCGGTACGAAACCGCCATGATCACAAACATGGCAAAAATAGAAATAATCACCGATATTAACTGGGACTGCACCACAAGAACATTGGTGGTGCCTTCCACTATGGCGCTGCCCCCCACTATGACTTTTAAATTTTTCGGAAAATTGGCCTCTACAAAACGGTGTATCGCATCGACTCCCCTGTTTGTATCTTCCTGACCCACGGTTTTTAACTGAACCGTAACCTTGATGCTGGTCGGCTCCAGGGAATCGTTGGCATAATTGGAGATATCGCCGGAAAGAAGCAAAAGATAGCTGAAAATAAGATCGGTAAGTTCTTCTTTATTGGCTTTACCGTAGCGGTCAGGGTCCTGGGGTATTTCATAATAGGAATAGCCTTCGTAGTTGATCAGCCTTTCGAATTCCCGCACCAGTTCGTTGGCGCCGATGACGCGTTCCAAGCCGGAGCTGGAAGCCCGGTCCAGAAGTTCCGTAATTTCACCAATGCTGTATACCCGGTCCCCGGCATAATCCGGGGCGGTGTATTCGGGAATCTCATCCAAAAACTCCGGCTCTTCTCCGGCCTCTCCATAGTCCCAGTCTGCGGAATCAAGATCCCAGAAAACCAGATCCGTTTCACTGGAAACCGGCGCAATACCATCCGGGCTTTCACCGGCGTTCTGCACCTGGTTAATACGCTTTATCAGATCGGTAAAGCCCATCACATTTCCTACCTCGGGAACCCGGTGTTCCAGATAGGTCCCCAGGCCGTCCAGGGCGGCCAGGCTGTCCGGGTGAAGCAGAATTTCCGGCTTTTCCGCTTCTACTACGACGCTGAGAATCTTTGAACCCCCGAATTTTTCCCGGATAAATTTATCGGACCGGTAAATATCGGTACTGCTCTTGAAATATTCCACCAGCACATTGTCGGTGATTATTTTTGATGCGCCGTAGAACGAAAAAACAACCACCACGATGATCCCGCAGAGTACCAGGGTTTTACGGGAGACCACCATGCAAAAAAAGTTTGCCATTTTATTGCGGACACTGTCGTTTTTTCCGGGAATCAGTGTAGAATCGCCGTGGGCGGGGTGGAATTCCTTCATGGGTCCGGGCCCCCGGATCAGCAGGATCGCGGGAACCAGTGTCATGGTGATGAGGAAAGAGACCAACACTCCAAAGCTGGCAAAAAAACCAAATTCCCGGATGGGCAATACGCGGGTAAAGCAAAAAGACACAAAGCCCGCAAAGGTAGTAAGGGCGGCAAGAAAAATAGGTTTTCCCGTCCGGCGAATCAGAAACATCACCAAATCCCGGTGTTCCTGTTCGGACATGGACGCTCCCCACATACCCCGGTCTTCAATGTAGTGAATCACCACATGGAGACCGTAGGAGCTGCCCATCGCAATCAGAATAACCGGCAGCACCGTAGAGATAACCGAAAGCTTAATGTTGAAAAGCGGCATGGCCCCGATGGACCAGATAACGGCCACCAAAACGGAAATCAGCGAAAGGATGGTGGCCCCCATGCGCCTGAAGGGAATAAAGACGATGGCAATTACCACCAGAATTACCAGGGGAATCATGAGCCGCATGTCCTGGGCCACCGCTTCGTTGATGGTAGAAGCTATAACGGGAATTCCCGTAACATAGACATCCGCCATGCCCTCGAAACAGGAATGGGCGATATTCCTTACCTCAATATATTCCTTTGCCAATTCCGAGGAGCCGTAGTTCTCCTCCGTAAGGTTCAAAGGAACCAGGATTTGGGTGGCGGTAAGATCGTCGGAAATAAGGGTGTTGTTGTAGATATCCCAGGAAAGAATTTTTTTCCGCAGTTCGGCGATCTCTTCACTGGTTCCGGTAAAATCATCGGGAACCAGGGGATCGGCGTAGACCGATCCTCCGTCCCCGTATATGTAGTCCGCGTTGACGATGGAATAAATGTTGCCCACCATGCTGATCTGTTCAATCCGGGCCACATAATCCCGAATTTGGTTCAGAAAAGAACTGTCGAAAACGGTTCCGTATTTCCGCTCCAGTCCCACCAGGATAAATATTGAACTGCCAAAGGTATTGTCAATGTAGGACGAGGTGATTCGGGCGGGATCGGTAGCGGGAACAAACCGAATATTGTTGTTATCAAGCTCTACCCGGGGAAGCTGCAGGGCAAAAAACAGTGTTATAACCGCGAGGATCGCAAGTATCAACCAAGGGTATTTATAGAGCTTTTCCATAACGCCTAAACATAACTATAGACAGTCCGTCCGATAAAGTAAAGGTCATCCCCCGTTCTCACTTATACGGGAGAACATTTTTTGTTAAAATTATGTAAAATAACTATAATTTTGCATAGTGAGGGGACTTCACTTATTTTGTAGAGGTAAAATGATGATAAAATGGCTGATATTTGGTTGTATGGTTCCGGTTTCTCTTCTTTTTAGCGCCTGCGCTTCCTCAGGAAGGGATTTTTCCGGGGGAAACGGAGCGATTTACCCGGTTCCACCGGGAATTCCCGCGCCGGAAACGGCAGATTCCCCGGAATTCGATATTCCTGAGCAGGATGGAGGGCTTCCCGTATCGGAATTTGGGGAGATCTGGGCCTATATCCTGCAGGACCGGGAAAACGCGCTGAGGGAGGGGCTGCCCATCTCGGATCTGGGCTACTTTGGAGCAGAGGTAGACAGCTACGGGAAGCTTGCCGCCGTTCCCAATCCCCGGGCCATTCCCCGCTTTAATGGCCGGGTCCACCTGGTGGTCAAGTGCGACAGCTATTCCCTTACCCACTTTGTCCTGAAGTACAATTCCCCGGAACGGCGGGAACTTATAGCCGATCTGCTGGGGGCGGCGCGGAATTTTGACGGCCTGCAGATCGACTTTGAATACATCCCGGTCCGGGACCGGGAGCAGTTCTTTTCCTTTCTGGGGGAACTGCGGGCCGGTCTAAGGGATAAATTCTTTACCGTGGCCCTTAAGGCCCGGACCAGGCCGGTGAACAACGATGTCCACGATTATGCAAGGATAGGCCCCCTGGTGGACCGGATCCTGGTCATGGCCTACGATGAACATTGGGCCGGCAGCGCCCCGGGCCCTGTCGCCGGCATGGAGTGGTGCCGGGATGTGGCCTCCTACGCGTGCTCCGTCATTGGCCGGGAAAAGCTTATCATGGGCCTCCCCTTCTATGGCCGGGCCTGGATCGAGCCGAACCCCGCAAAGGCCTATATCTACTCCCAGATTGAAAGTTTGCTGGGTGAAAACGGCATCCGGGAGACTCCGCGGGAAAAGGGAATCCCCAGCTTTGAATTCGAGACTCCCGTTGTGGTAAAGGGTTATTACGAGGACTCCGGTTCCCTGGCGGTCCGGCTGCGGATGTACAGGGACATGGGGGTCCG
>JAISFT010000027.1 GCA_031263435.1 Treponema sp.
GAGATGCTGTATAATCACTGCGCGGTTTTACATTTTAACATTATTGCGGAAATTGACCGAAAAATTCCGGTCGGAAATTTCCTTGACACTCCCGTTCTGGCCCCGGTATTTGCCGGGACTCAGGCCCGTGTAGCTTTTGAAAATTTTTGAAAACCAGCTTTGATCCTCAAAACCGCAGGCCCCGGCTATTTCGCTGAGGGACTGGCTGGTCTCCCGCAGCAAACGGCTCGCCGCCTCTACCCGCAGTTGATTAAGGTAACTGGAAAAATTTTCACCCATCTCCTCTTTGAAAATGGTGCTGAAGTAGGGCGCGGACAGGCCGGACATATCCGCCACTTCTTTCAGGCTTACCTTCCGGTGATAGTTTTCCTGCAGATACCGTTCAACCTTGCGCAGGGCCGCGGCATGACGGACCCCCTGAAAAGAGAAGATCTGCTCTGCCATCTGTTCCACCATTACATTCAGCACATCCGTCAGTTCTTCGATGGACTTTGCATCCTCGATACGCTTGATATTGCCGTTGTTTGTTTCCAACTGGTCCTGATCGAGACCGGCGGCAATGCCCCCTGTGCCCGCCCGGGAAAGAAGCACCACGATCTCTATGGCCCGGAACTGGATATACTTGTATTCCCCGGGATTGGAAAAAAGCAGGGCTGCCAGTATATCATTCAGGATGGCCTTCCCCGACTCGGGATCTCCCCGGCGCAGGGCCGTAAGGAGCTGCCGTTCCTTGTCCATGGGATAACCGGGGAAATCGTTTCCCTGCGGATATTTCAGCTCCAGTTCCCGGATGCTGGCCATAAGCCGGCTCTGCTGCTGGGCCCGGCGCTTGATAGTTTCGTAGTAATGCTCGTTTCCCGATGAAAGCGATTCTGCACAGATGAGCATCAGCTCCGCCAGGGCCCTGACTTTTTCCGGTTTTGCATAGGGAAACTGTTCCAGTTTTGCAAGAAATTCCGGGTCCGTTACCGGCTCCCCGTCGGCATAGCTTATTTTTGAACCGTCGTCACGAAAACCGGAACCCAGCAGGGCTCCCACAAAACGGCTCTGAACATAAATAGGGCTGGTCCAGAACATAAAGCCCAGGGGGCAGCGATAGGTGTAGCTGCCCCCATAACGGTACGATTCCCTGATGGCGGTAAAATGCAGGTTGTCACAGGGATTGGGGGGAGCCTCGGTAACATGCTCCGGCACCGGATTACCGGTACGGCGAACACAGTGCAGGCACATATTACGTTCGGAAAAAGCCTCCCCGAAGATCTCGGGAACCACTTTGCAGTTATAATCATGGACACAAACCATGGCCCCGGTTGCCTTGGCATAGTTATTCAACATGCTGCAGGCCTTTACCAAAAGCGATTCTGTCCCTTCGTTTTTAGACATACTCTATCTCCTGGTTTACTAACCAGCGTGATAATTATCCAGGGAATATCCATTTATTCCCCCCTGCTCCCGGTATTTCCCGGGGCTGTAACCGGTAAAACTTTTGAAGATCTTGGAAAACCAGCTTTGGTCTTCAAAACCGCAGGACTCCGAAATTTCGTTAAGGGTAGTCCTGGTTTCCAGAAGCATGGCGCAGGCCTTCTCTACCCGCAGCCGGTTCAGGTGGGAGGAAAGATGTTCTCCCATTTCCTCCCGGAAGATGGTGCTAAAGTAGGGCGCGGAGAGCCCCGATGCGCTGGCAATTTCTTCAAGGCTGACCTTGCGGGTATAGTTTTTCCAGATAAACCGTTCTGCCCTCCGCAGGGCAGAAGCATGGCGCAGCCCGTGGAAAGAAAATATCCTTCCCGCCATCCGTTCGACAATGCGGTAAAGGTTAACCTGCAGCTCCTCTATGGTTACAGAATCGTTGATTTTCTTCAAATACAGGTTGTTTTCCTCAAGGAGATGATCGTTTTTCTTTTCCGTGGTACAGGACCGGGAAAGGAGCACGACCAGTTCTATGGCCCGGCAGCGCAAAAAATGCAGATCGCCGGGGCGCATTGCCTTCAGGCTGTCAAGAATATCTTCCAGTATCCTCCGGGCAGCGGCGCCGTCCCCCCGGCGCAGGGCGGCAATCAGGAGACGTTCATCGGAACCGGGCTGGGTAGCCTCCTGCAACCGTGCGGCCAGCGGCTGTTCCGGAGACAGCGACTCCCCGGATGTAACAGCAGGTGGTTCGCTTTCTTTCTGTTTCCCGTTTTCTCCGGACAATCCGGATAAACCGGCGTTAATGGCGGCCGGTTCAAAGCAGTTGATACCGCAGCGGACATCAAAAGTACCGATATCGGCGGAGATCTGCTGCGCGCAGATCAGCATCATCTGGGCCAGGGCCTTTATTTCCTCGAAATTCCGCCGGGGAATCCTGCCAAGATCGCTTTTGATCTGGTCTGCCGCTGCTGTGTCGGAACAGCAGGACTGTACCCGATTCAGGGCCTCTTCCTGATCAATTCCCAATACATTCCCCGCCATCAGGGCGCCGGCATAACGTCCCCCCGAATAAAGGGGGCTGACCCAGAACACCAGCCCTAAGGGACACATATAGATATATGAACTCCCGAGTTTACGGGATTCTTCTATGGCATTTTGATGCACATTCTCACAGGGAAAGTCCCCGGAAAGGCTGCCACCTTCGGAATTCAAAGATCTCTTGCAGCAATAACCGCAGAGAGAACCAACAGTCATGTCTTTATTGAGGATCAGAGCCTTGCTGCCGGGATCGATTACCGATACTACACAATCGGCAGCTTTTTCGTAGGTTGTAAGAATGGCGCCGACTTTGGAAAGCAATGGTTCGGTATCCCGGCTTTTGCTCATATTTCCTGGCTGTAATTTCAACATTTTTCGCCCCCTTGCGACATAAAAAGAAAAAAGTCTTCAATTCTACATCTTATGGGACAATTTAGAACGGAATACACCCTAACGGCTGATTTTTTTTAGAATCCCTGAGGCCAGAGCAATTCTGACGGCATCCGCCCGATTCACCGCTCCGAGTTTTTGGTAAATATTTTTTATGAGTTCTTTTACGGCGTTCAGTGAAAGATTCTCCTGATCCGCTATCTCTTGCCTGGTAAGGCCCCGGGACAGGGCAGACAGCACTGCTTCTTCCCGGCGCCGCAGAATCGTTCCACCGTCTTTCCGGAATTCCGCGGGCTTTGGTCCGTGCGCCGCGGCGGCGGTAATCATTTTACCATAGGCGGCGGCACGGTTCCTCAGCGATTCAAACCATTCCGCCGGTATACGGCCGCATGAAATTTCCTCCGGTTCCGGGTTTTCTGCAGCAGGCAGGGAACCGGAAGCCTCCGCGCCGCCCTGGGCAAGGGAAGCAAGGAGCCGCATATCTTCCCCCAGTTCTATAAACGGGGTATCAAGGCCGTAATCCCTGCTTATCTCCCAGGCTTCTTCCAGTTTTTTCATGGCGGACAGACGATCCTCCAGATGCAGATAACAGGCCGCCTCCAGGACAGTCCTGTCCAGCTTCCCCAGGAGAAAACTATCAAGCCTGTTGTAACCTTTCCCCTCCGCCAGCATGGAGAGAGCCGCATCGTAATGTTTTTCCGCATAGAAACACTTGGCCTTTACCAGAATTACCAGGGGCCGGAGGATATCGCCTGTCTCTCCAAATTCAAAATCGCTGCGCAGCCAGGAGGCAACCAGGAGGGGCTGTCCGGTCTGGGCATAGAACCAGCCGCATTCAATGTCGTAAAGGACATAGCGGTTCCGGTAATCTTCAATATCAAGCTGGGCCCTGAACTGTCTGAACAGCTCTTCCATTTCAGAAAAATTTCCGCCATGAATGGCAATTTTAAGCAGGAAAAAAAGCCCCCGGTTTTCGGTCTCGTACTGACGGCTTCCCCTGGCCTGTATTATTGCCTGCCGGGCAAAATTTTCCGCGGCCTTCAAATCCCCCTTATAGTAGCAATACTCGCAGCGGCCCAGGGAATCAAAACCGGCATGGTGGCCTTTCCCCATTTTTGCTATCAGGGGCGCGGCCGGGGCATAGGCCTGAAAATATGTTTCGAATTTGTGCTGTTCCGCGGGAAAACCAACCTGGCAGATATAGGAAGATACGTTGCCCTGACTAAAACTTTTGCTGACAAGAACGTTTTTGGCGGCAAAATAACGATAGGCTTTTTCGAAATACGGGGCAAAGCCGTAGTTTCCCGTATAACGGCAGGTAAAAATTCCGATATAGCCCAGGCAGAAATACACCGGGGCAAGAATTTGAATGTTGATGGAATAGAGATTCTGTCCGGCCTCTCCCGGACGGAATTCGGGGATCTGTCCCTCAAATTGGGCAATTGCCTGCCGGCAAATGGCGGCGGCCTCCTCAAAACGGCTCATGGCAAAAAGCAGCTTGGAACGCGCGACAAAACGCAGATACAGGGGTATCTCCCGGTACTTCATTCCTTTACAATCATCATCACCGGTAAGCTCCTCGTCCTCGTCCTCCGAAAGCATCCGTTCAACAACGGACAGAAAAAAAGAAGCTGTTTCGCCGGATATGATTATGGGAAGGGTAAAAATCAAATTAAGCAGGCCCCGGTAGTCCCTGGCCTTTTCGTAGTACATGGCGGCGTCCATCCGCAAATTGTTGTCAAGGCACCATTCGGCGCATTTACAGTAAACATCGCGCCGCTCTTCGACAGAAAGCTCCTGCTGTTTTGCTTTAAGGAATTCGGTAAGCAGGTTATGGATACGATAGCCATTGAGGTAGGAATCGTAACGGATGAGGGGGGTAATTTTTTCCAGCTCCAGCCGCTTTTCCCCGGTACGGTCCAGTTTATCCAGCACTTCCAGGGGCCAGTGTTCGCCAAGGGAAAGCTTGATAAGGAACGACCGGGTATCTTTGTCCAGGGAAGAAAAAAAGGAACTTTCGATCATGTTAAACAGGGGAACTTTTACCAGTTCGGGGGAATAGCGGATCTCATGCCGGTTCTGCCTTATCGCATCCTGGGCTATCAGGCTTATTACCTGGGGCCAGCCTTCGGTATCCCGCCAGAGCCGGTCCATATCATCCCGGGGAACCGTCAGATGCTGCATGGAAAAATACGCGGCCATCTCCCCGGCGGTAAAGCGGAGATCCTCCACAGTAACTCTGGCAAGAAGCCCCTTGGAAAGAAGGGGCAGGATCTTAACTTCCGGTTCGGTACGGGCAATAAGAATTACGGAAGTGCTTAAAAGGGGAAAGGCCAGGATACGATCAAAAAGCCGCAGCATGGCGGGGTCCTGAATTAAATGGAAATCATCGTAGACTATCACATAATGAAGAATGTCCTCGGCCGGGGACGCAGAAGATTTTATGGCGGCCTTCATCGACTCTTCAATCAGAACATAAAAACGATCAAACTGCCTGTCCGTTTCGGGGAATCCCAGTCCCAGCAGGGCATTTCCCAGCTCAAGATTCTTCAGGGCAACGCAGGAGCATAAATTTTCCCAAAAGTGCCGGGTTATGTTGTCCCGCAGCGAAAGCTGGACCCACATGGAAACAACAGAATAACTTTCCAGGAATGAATACACCGCCGATGTTTTGCCGTAGCCCTGGCCGCCCACCACCGTTATTACCGGATGCTGCAGGGCCCGGTCCAGGGTTTCGTTCAGCCGGGGCCGTTCAAAATAATAGGGCGGCGAGGAGAGGGGATGGGGTTCCCGGTAGATGATTTTTCCGGCCATTATCCGTCCTTTTTCAAGAATCCCGCTTCGGCGGCAGCCTGTACCGCATGGGATCGATTTACTGCCCCCAGTTTGTTATAAATACTGCGAATTACGCTCTTGACGGTGTTGATTGAAAGGGACAGCATTCCGGCAATTTCCGTCCGGGTAAGGCCCTGGGACAAACAGGAAAGGACTTCCCGCTCCCGGCGGGAGAGGTTTGGCCTTGACGCAAGATGGCGCTGGGGCAAAACACGGGGCTGGCCCATACGGCGCCCTTCCTGGCAGGTCTCCCGTTCTTTTAATGTCCCGGCAACGGAAAACAGTTTTTTTGCATAGGCCGCGGCCTCCCGCCTCTGGGCTGCGATCCATTCCGGGCTTACACCGGGGATGGATTCTTTAAGGGCCCAGTCCATGAGGGACCGGGTATAGCGGCCAAGTTCAACAAAGGGAACTGCGATGCCGCTGGACAGGGACAACTGATACGCGGAACACAGCACCGCCGCGGCTTCCCTGAAGTCCCTGGCGTTATAGCGGCACACCGCCTCCAGGGCCAGGGTTTCCAGCCGGCCAAACAGCAGACTCCCCTCAGTATCCCTGCGATCCTCCAGGGAAGCCAGGGCGGCGGGATATTTTTTTTCGCCCAGGTGGTATTTGGCCTTTACCAGAATTTCCAGACCCCGGCCCCGTTCGTTAATCTCGCCCTCTTCAAAATCATTTTTCAGCCAGGGGGCAAGCCTCTCCTTTTCCCCAATCTGGGTATAGAACCAGCCCATAATTATATCGTAATGGATAAGACGGTTACGGTAGTATTCCTGTTTTTTCTGGTCCTCAAGAAAGACCAGAATATTTTTTATTTCCTGCCAGTCCCCCCGGTAAATACCGATCCGCAGAAGATAAAAGAGGGAACGGTTTTCTATTTCGTATTGTTCCTGTTCCCGGGCCTTCTTCAGCGCCCCGCGGACAAGGCTTTCCGCCTTCGTCAGATCTCCCCGAAAGTACGCGTATTCCCCCCGGGCAAGGTCGTCCATGCCGTACATGCAGCCCCCGAAGGCCCGGACCCCGAAGGGAACGCTTTTTTCCAGGGCCGCAAGGTAGGGAACAATCTTTTCCTCCTCCGGATCCCGTACCCGGCATATATAGGAGCCCAGCATTATTACCGAAACCGGGGGCCGGGCGGCATGGGAACACAGGGGACTGTAATGGGCCGCTTTTTCAAAGTATTCACAGTAACCATAATCCCCGGTATCCGCACTGGTAATAAGGCCCACAAAACCCAGATACAGGTAACAGTCCCGCAGGGCCCGGCAGGTCTCTTCCGGCCCCGGCAGGGCGGGGTCCGCGGGAAGGGATTCTTCAAGACGCCGTATATGCTGCCGCAGCCGCGCCTTACACTCGTCAAAAAGCCCCAGGCTCATACTTATCTTGCCGCGGAGCGCCTCCATCATGGGATTTTCCCGGTACAGGGATTCGGGAGCCCGGTCAAGCAGCTCCATAAGGTGGGTGGCGGTATGGTGGTGGAATATCAGGGGAAGCCTGTCAATAATATCAATAATACTGTTATAATCCCCGGATTTTTCGTAGTAACTAAGGGCGTCCACCCGGCGATCGTGGCTGACACACCACTGGGCCGCAGTACGGTAGATTTCCTGTTTTTCCTGTTCGTCAAGCCCGGCCTGTTTAAGGGTAAGACATTCAAGAAAAAGATGGTGGATGCTGTAGCTGTCGGAATAGGGATCGCGGTGGATAAAGGAACCGATCTTCTCCATCTCCGCAATAAGATCTTTTTTGGGATTCAGGGCCTCCAGCAGTTCCCGGGGCAAAAAATCAATAAGGGTAAGCTTGACAAGGAATTTTTGCAGTTCCGGTGAAAGACCGGCCAAAACCTCCGTTTCCAGCAGACGAAATATATTGGAGCGCATTCCCGGCAGCCGGTGGCCCTCCATCATAAGGGCCGGCACAGACAGGCGTTTAAGGAACAGGGCGGAAAGATAGGTGGCAAAGGCCCAGCCCTCGGTATCCCGGCAAACCTGGGCAATCGTCTGGTGGCTTACCCCAATCCCCTGGATACGGAAATACTCCGCGGTTTCCTCCACGGTAAAACGCAGGTCCTCCTCGGTTATGCCCGTATGGATCTGCCGGGAATTCAGCGCGGCAATGTCGATGCCGGAAATGTTCCGGGAAATGATGATGGAAACAATATTGGGGAAGGGAGTAGTTACGGACTGCTCCATAAAACGGAGTACTTCCCTGTTTTGAATCAGATGATAATCATCGTAAACAAAGACATAGCGGGCCTGGTTATCAATACTCTCCCGGGGTATGTTCAGATAATGGTCAAAACGGCGTCCGGTACCCGGAAATCCATGCTCCTCCAGCCGCTGGGCCGTTTTTTTGCTGAAAAAACTAACAGTGGCAGTAAAATTCTCCCAGAAACGTTCTTCAATATTGTCCCGCTCGGAAAGCTGCATCCACGCAGTAATGAAGTTACGGGTCCGCAAAAATGAATAAACCGCATGAGTTTTCCCGTATCCCGCCCCGGCAATGACGGTAACGACCGGACTGTCCATTGCCTTTTCCAGCAAACGGTGAATCCGAGGACGTTCAAGGTACGATTGGTTTCCTTCCCGAAGGGGGACGGTACTACGTATTGACGTGATCACTTTTAGTCCTGTGCATAAATTGTAACCCTTATATTCTTACTTTTCAAGAAAAGCTTCATCATGTATGATTGAAACATGCACCGCCCCGTGGAATCTTCCGCTCTACCGTTCATCAAGACGTCAAAAACAGAGGATCGGGAACAAAAGGAATCCAAATACCGCCGGGTAGCCAAATTTTTGATCCTCGCCGGTGCAGAAGAGGCCGCCCGGATCCTCCCCCGCCTGGAACCGGAGCAAATAGAGGCAGTTTCCCGGGAAATCGCCGCCATCCGGGGTATTACGACAGAAGAGGGGGAGAAAATTCTGGATGAATTCCGATCCCTGATCTCCTCCACCTGCCGCTTCGGGGGGACCTTCTCCGGGGGCCCGGAGGCGGCCCGCCGGATTCTCTATGCCGCGTTCGGCCCCGGACGGGGGGAAGAGCTCCTGAACAGAGCCATGCCCCCTTCCGCCGAAAGCCCCTTCAGTTTCCTGGAAGATCTTAAAACCGAACAGATATACCTTTTGTTGAAGGATGAATCCCCCGCGGCCGCGGCGATGGTCCTCTCCCGGCTTTCCCCCCGGCTCTGCGCGGCCGTCCTGGCCGGAATCCCCGTAAAGGACCGGGCGGAACTGCTGCGCCGCATTGCCCGCCAGGGCGAAGTATCCCCGGAGGTGCTGAAACAGGCCGCCCAGACCCTCCGGGAGAAGGCCCAGACCTTCGGACAGACCGATACACTGGAAATAAACGGCATAAAGGCCCTGGCCGATATTCTGCGGCAGGGGGATTACTCTTTTGGGGACAAGATACTCAAAGACCTGGCGGAGCAGGACAACAGCCTGGGCCAGAACCTGAGAGACCGGATGCTTACCCTGGACGATGCCCTTGCCGTGGACGACAGAACCCTCCAGGAAAAACTCAGAACCATGACGAACCGGGACATCGCCCTGCTCCTGAAGGGCAAGGGGCCGGAATTTACGGAAAAACTGCTTTCCAATGTGTCCGGCGAGCGGAGACAGACTATCCGCGAGGAGTGGGAAATCATGGGACCGGTACCGCGGAAGGATGTAGACGAGGCGGTTCGGAATTTTCTTGACTGGCTGTGGGCCGCTGGGCCGCAGGTTTTACAAACAACAAAGGATGTGGGTCTATGAACAGCTTAACCTTGGAAAAGGGCCGGCGCTTGAGCAACGGATTCGAAATTATTGACGTGATTGAACTGGCCGAATTAAAGGCCGCAGGCATCTGGGCCCGGCACACAAGCGGCGCCCAGGTTTTTCACATCCTCAACGATGATCACGAAAATCTCTTTGCCTTTGCCTTTGCCACCGCGGTTAAAAATTCCACCGGTGTTGCCCATATTCTGGAACATTCGGTACTCTGCGGCTCCGAACATTACCCCTGTAAAGACGCCTTCCCCCTGCTGGAACAGGGAAGCCTGCAAACCTACCTGAACGCCTGGACCTTCCCGGA
>JAISFT010000097.1 GCA_031263435.1 Treponema sp.
TTCCCGGCCCGCCGGCCGCGGAGATGGATTCATAGGGCCCCTCCTGGGTACCGGAGAGCAAACGCAGCATCCCCGAAAGGATCATTTCCAGGGAAAGATCTTCACTCTTAAAGGTCTCCGTCCCGGAAGGCAGTTCCACGGGGATGGGGATCGCCGGGTTGAACGTAAAGGCCCCCGGCGCGCCGGCTTCTTCGGGCCGGGAGAAGACGGTTTCCTCATCCCCCGGTTCATCATCATCGTATTCGTGATCGTGATATTCGTGATCGTGATGATGAACATCCTGTGGCTGGATACGGGCCAGAAGATCCCCGGAAAGGCGGATAAAAACAACACGGCCCGGGGAGTCCCCAAGCTCCTCCGCCTCCCGATCCTGGAACAGGGGCATCAGGACTTGTCATCCGCGGCGGGTTTCGCCGCGGCCTCTTCCGGTGTTTTCTCCGCCTCGTCTTCAATAGAAAACTCGCTTTTAGAAAACTCGCTTTTCCCGGCGGCCAAAGGAACCGCCTCCTGGGAAACCGGCCTGGCGGAAGCCTCGCCCTCCCCCGTCGGGCGGACCGTAACAAAGTACTCGTTCATCCGCATCTTGTAGCCCATAGGGATCTGCCCCCCATAAAAGGCCAAATTCAGTACTACCATATCCTTGCGGAAGGCCACGGTTTCCGCCTGGGTAAATTTACCCTTTATCAAAAAACTCTCCCGGGGATCGTCAAAATCGATTCGCAGGGCCGCTTCCTTTTCCAAAAGGAATTTTACCACCCCCTGAATGATGATCCGGGCGCCTCCAAACGAAATATCCCGCAGAATACAGCGCCGGGGCACCCCCTGGATAAAAACCGCACATTCACTGGAACGGATATTCAGCTTCCGCAAAATATCCGCGGTAATCAAAACCCGCTCCCCCTTGCGCCGTGTGGAGTTAACATTGGCGTCCAGCAGACGGCCCATGATCTCGATAAGATCATCCGGGGGCCGCTGGGTAAACTGGATGCTGAAGAGCCCCACATCCGGGGAGTTCCCGTGGGGACTGTAACCCAGCGAACGGGCGGACACAAAAAAAGCCACCTGTTCCCCCTGGAAGGGGTCCTTAAAACAAAAACGCAGACTGACCATGTTATTGGCCTGCTGCAGCTTGGCAATAAGCCCGGACCGAATATTGACCGCTATCTTGGCGCCCTGAAAGGAGGATGAATAGACCACGCAGGGCCATACATCACTAACACATTTTAAGTAAATTTGTTTGGTTTGGAGACCCGTAACCTGAACAATCTCTTTGGTATATACAACTTCAATCTCCCGGAATCGCTCGTATAAGGCTGCTATCTTTTGACTCGTCAGAACACCCATTTATTCTTATAATACGCAGTAATATTCCAAAGGTCAATGAAGATACTCCAGGATAACCGTATAGGATTGTTTTGTTTTGGGCGCATCAGCCCCATACGGGGCTGTGCTGTAAGGAAATGATTATACAGCATCTCCATTCGGCCGGGAAGAAAAAGTCCCGCAGGGGGCTTAAAACCCGGCGGCAAGACCATCCCAGGCAACGCCAAAACCCAGGCCCTGCGCTTTTTCGCAGAGTTCCCGGTGGTTCAGACCGCCGTTGTGGGAGAAGTGGTTGAGCATAAAGACCGTGGCATCCCCGGCCAGGCCCATCTTCAACAGCTTTTCCCGGACCAGAACCACATCCGGCAGGCCCATGTGGTAATTCCCGTCCTTAAAGGCCGCAGAGGTACAATCCAGGCTGACAAGCCCAAGCCGGGGCTTCGCGGAACCCAGATAGTCCCAGGTTTCGGCCGGGAAAAATCCCGTATCATGGGCGTAGAGCAGCGCCGTATCCCCCCGTTCCACCAGGTAGAACAGGCAGCGCTCCTCAGGATCGTGTTTGGCAAGCAGGGGAGTAACCGCATAGCCGCCGGCATCGATCCGCTCAAAGGGGTTAAGCCGGTGGAAGTGGAGCTTATGACGCCCCTGGTCCCCCTGCGGCAGGGCGGCCAGCAGGGCCTGTTCCACCTTGTCGTTACCGTAGATATGCAGCAGCGGCAGGGCGGTAGGGACAAAACCCTCACTGCGCAGCTCAAATTCCTTGGGAAAGAAGTGGTCCATGTGGGAATGGGTTACCAGGATATGCTCTATCGCCGGCAGATCGAAACGGTACGCAAGGTAATGGGCGTAGGCATCGGGGGGAAAATCGAAGAGGATCTTCCCATCAAGCAGGGCCTGGCTCCGGGTCCGAATTTCCCTGCCCCCCCGGCCGGCCGCTTCCCTGCAAACCGGGCAGCTACAGAATGTGGCGGGTATTCCCTCCGCGGCGCCGGTTCCCATGTATCGTAATTCCATATCCAACTCCTTTAACAGGCTGCTAGGGCAGGGCAATGGCCAGAACCTCATCAAAACGCTCTACCGGATGAAATTCAATCCCCTTTTTTACATGCTCAGGTATCTCATCCAGATCCCGCAGATTCTGCCTGGGGATGATGATATGCCGGGCCTTGTTCCGCCGGGCGGCGATGGTCTTTTCCTTGAGACCGCCGATGGGCAGTACCTGGCCGGTCAGGGACAGTTCCCCGGTCATGGCAAGCCGGTCCGCGACGATCTTTCCCCTCAGCAGGGAGAGGAAGGCCGTCGCCATGGTGATCCCCGCGGAGGGTCCGTCCTTGGGGGTGGCCCCCTCGGGGATATGCAGGTGGACATGGTTCTTCTCGAACCAGTCCGCCGCCAGCCCGAAGCGCTCCACCGCCAGTTTCCGGGCCACCATCATCGCAATGGTGGCGCTTTCCTTCATCGTATCCCCCAACTTGCCGGTCAGGGTAAGCCCCTCCTTGCCGGGCACGGAGATAGCCTCGATGACCAGGGTATCTCCCCCCATGCTGGTCCAGGCCAGGCCAACGGACATGCCGGGCCGGTCCGCGCGCTTAAGATCCCCCTCGGGGAACAGGGGCTTGCCCAGGTGTTCTTCCACCAGGTTTTTCTCAATGACAAATTTTATTGATGCGGCGTAGGGAGACAGGGGATGTATCGGGACAGCTTTGGGGGGATTGGCCCCGGCGGTTTCGGCGGCATCGGGTTTTACCGCGTCGGCCTTTTGCCCCGCGGCTGGCGCCGCCGCGGGCTTTGCAGTCCCGGGGCCCTCCGCTTTTGCCGCCGGAGCCGCAGACCCCTCCGGCTTTGCCGCCGGGTCCTTGGCACGCTGCTTTTCATCCTCATCAACGATCTGCTTGGCCAGCTTCCGGTGGATCTTGTCCAGGTTCTTCTCAAAATTCCGCACCCCCGCCTCCCGGGCATAGCCGTTGGCGATGTGGAGCAGGGACTCCGCGGAGTACTTTACCTGGGCCCGTTTCAGGCCGTTTTTTTCCAGACTCTTGGGTACCAGGTAACGTTTGGCAATCTCCAGTTTCTCCGTGTCGATATAACCGGAGATCTGGATAATCTCCATCCGGTCCAGAAGGGGCGGGGGAATCGTATCCTGGGTATTGGCGGTAACGATAAAGAATATCCGCGATATATCGAAGGGCAGATCCAGGTAGTGGTCCCTGAAGCTGAAATTCTGCTCCGGGTCCAGGACCTCCAACAGGGCGCTGGCCGGGTCCCCCTGGAAGCTGGCCCCCATCTTGTCGATCTCGTCGATCATAAAAACCGGGTCCTTGGACTTGACGATCTTCAAACCCTGGATGATCTTTCCCGGCATGGCGCCGATATAGGTTCGGCGGTGGCCCTTGATCTCCGCCTCGTCCCGCATACCCCCCACGCTAAAACGGAAAAACTGCTTCCCCAGGGCCCGGGCGATGGAACGGCCCACACTGGTCTTCCCCACCCCCGGCGGACCAATCAGACAGATAATGCTCCCCGTGGGAAGCCGGTCCTCCCTGCCTGTGGTCCTGGTTCTACGGGGCTGTTCCCCCTGCCGCAGCTTCCGTACCGCCAGATACTCCACAATCCGGCTTTTCACATCCTTGAGGCCGTAGTGATCCTCTTCCAGAATAGCCTGGGCCTCTTTCAGATCGAACTGCTCCGGCGGCGGCTCCAGCCAGGGCAGACCGGCGATTACATCCAG
>JAISFT010000144.1 GCA_031263435.1 Treponema sp.
GGGGGGATGCCTTCCAGTCATGTGGCGCTGGTCTCCTCTCTGGCGGCCTCCACGGCCTTTGCGGAAGGGGTTGGTTCCAATCTGTTCCAGCTTTCTTTCTGGTTTGCCCTGGTGGTTATCAGGGACGCTCTGGGGGTTAGGCGCTCTTCGGGGCTCCAGGCCCGGCTGCTCAATGTGCTGGGTAAGCAGGTGTCGGAGCATACGAACACGGAATTCCACCCCCTCAAGGAAGTCCACGGCCATACCCCTCTGGAAGTTGTCGTTGGGGGGTTTTTGGGTCTGTTTATCGCCGTGGCCTTTGCAGCCCTGTAGGTTCTATGTCCAGGTTTTTTACTCCCGCCCTGTTCCTCGGCTCCGTGATTCTGGCGCTGGGCCTGTTTTTCGGCTTTCCCCGCTCGGTTTCCCGGGAATTTTTTCCGGGCCGGGGCTATGCGGCCCTGGGTCTGGAAGATAGGGTGGGGGACCGGGAGACGGCCCTGGGCCTGGAACAGGCGCTGGGCCGGCCGGTACTGTCGGAATCGTCCCAGTGGGTCCTCCTGAACAGCTTCGGCAGCCTGGAACGGATCCCCCTGGACGAATACGATGAACGGCTGGAATCCTTCGATCCCCGGCGGGACCCCTATGCTGCCATGCTGCGGAATTTCTTTGTCCGGGACGGAAAACGCTGGTTTTTTATCCCGCTGGACCGGGGCATCTTCGGTCCCTTTCCCGTCCTGAACCCGGAACAAAGCCTAAAAAAGAAGATTGTTCCCGTTATAAACGCCGTTGCGGATGCAGGCGCCGCCTACGGCGGCGTTGTAAGGAGCGCCGGAGGTGGGGCTGTAGGTAGTACCGCCGCAGGCGGCACCGGAGGTGAGGCAGCGGATACCGGTTCCGCCGGCTCCTTTTCCCTCCTCCTGAAACGGGGGGACCGGCCCCCGCTCTTCCGCATTCTCCCCTTTGCCCTGGCCTGGCCGGCGGCCCTGTTCCTGGCGGGGAAGGGGCATCCGGGCCGGCCCGGGCCGGCCCGGATGCCCCAAGCCGGCCGCGGGGAAGGCCGCCCGGCCGGACCGCTGGGCTCCGGGGCGGCAGGCCCGCGCAGCCAATGGCACGGCCGGCGGCTTTACCGCTGGCTGCGGTGGAACGCCGGAACGGGGGGCCGATCCCTCCCGGCCCGCCCCCTGCTCCTTCTGGGCCCCCCCCTGTTCGTTGTGAGCCTCTGGGGTGCCCCGGGCTGCGCCCTCCTGGCCCTGGCCCTGTACCTGGGCGCCCTTCTGGGCCCGCCGCTGCGGGAACTCTGGGTCAGGATAATCAGGGGCGAAAACGGAGAAGCCGGGCAAAAAACCGCGCTGAAGCCCTACCGTTCCGATCTGCTCCGGGCCCTTTGCCTGGCGCCTCTGGCCGGATTGATCCTCTGGGCGGGCCGGATTCCCCCTCTGCCGGCCCTCCTGGGCCTTGCGGGGCTCTTTGTCCTGTACTTTTTCGACCTGGGGATACAGACCCGCCGCCGGACGCCGGAGGATCGTCCGTCCTGCCGCTTTGTGCCGCTGCCCATTCTGCCCCCCCGCTCCTCCGGCCGGCTCCGCGGCGGGGCGCCCTTTGCCCTGGCTTCCTGCCTGGCCTTTGTACTCAGCCCGGCGGGCCTGTTGCGTCCGGCGCCGGAGCCTTGGCCGTTTCTGGTCATGGAAAAGGACTATACGGACCATGTCCTCTACCAGACCGGCTTTTCCCGGCGTTCCCTCCATCTTTCCGGGGATCATTCCTCCGGCTTTGCCCCTTCGGGATATTTCCACTACACTATAGGAGAGGATGGCTTGGTGGCGGGGGTCCTTCCCGGCGGTTTGGAAACCGGCGGAGAAGACGAAACGGAAATTCCCCCCTTTCCGCTGGCCCCTCTCAGCAATTTCCTGGCCGGGTGGGCCGTTCCGGACAGCCCCCCCTGGGTTTCGGGCGGCCGGACGGCGGTGGTTTCGCCGCTCCTGAGTCTGGCCCTGGTTTTGCTTCCTCCCGGCAGGGGCCGGAAGAAGAGTCCCGTCAGCGATGATAAACGGATAGCCGCATAATGAAAGTGTATTCCTTCCCCCGCGGGGGAGTTTCCTACGAAGACCGTACCGCTCCGCGCCAGGATTCCGGCACAATCGCCTTCCTCCCCACCATTTCGATCATCCCGCTGGTCCAGAACGAGGGCGGCCGGGTTCAGGCGGTGGTGTCCATCGGGGATACCGTAAAAGAGGGAATGCTTATCGGCTGGGGTCATGCCAATGTCCACGCCACGGTTCCCGGCAGGGTAATCCGCCGGGTTTTCTGGAAAAACGCCTGCGATCAGGAAATTGAAGCCCTGGTGATCCGCATGGGCGGCAGCTTCGAAAAGCTGGGGAAAAAGGAGGAACTTTTCCCCTGGGAGGGGCTTTCCTCCCACGATCTGCGGCGCATTGTTTCCGATTACGGGGTTGTGGAGATGGAAGGCTCGGGCCGCCCCCTGGCCGATATGCTGTCCCTGCGGACCGGCGGAAGGGAAAACCGCTCCCTGGTGGTCCGTTGTGTTTTTGATGATCCCTGGCTGGCCGCGGATCATACCCTCTGCCGGGAGCGGAGCATGGCGGTGGTAGAGGGGAGCTTTATCGCGGCAAAAATGGCAGGGGTAAACCGCCTCGTTTTTGCCTTCTCCCGCAGGGAACTGGAACTGGGCAGGCAGTTCCTCCAACAGGCCGGCGGCATACTGAGCGAAGGCGGCCCCATTCCGGTTTCCCTGGTCATCACCGGGACCCGTTATCCCCAGCGGAACCGCAGGGAACTGGAAATAGCCCTGCGGAACTACGAAAAGCGGGAGCTGACCAGCTTGGGCTCCCTGATGATCCTGGGGCCCGCTACCCTGGCGGCCATCTACGACGCGGTGCGGCTGCGGAAACCCGTCCTGGACCGTTATATCGCCGTCGGGGGCTCGGCGGTCAAGAAGCCCCAGGTGATGCGGGTAAGAATCGGAACCCGCATCGGCGAAGTTTTTGCCGAATGCGGGGGATTCGTGGATAAACCCCGGCGCATTGCCTCCGGCTCTCCGCTGCAGGGCAGAATTATCATGGATCTGGACGAACCGGTCATGAAGACTACCTACGCCGCCTTCGCCATGCTGGACAGCCGGGCGGGGTTCTTCAATCAACAGAACTGTATCGGCTGCGGGGAGTGCCGGGTGGTATGCCCCGTGGGGCTGGACCCGGAGGAGCTCTACAAAAAAATCGGCCGCAATCCCCCCGCAGGGCAGAACTGCCACGGCTGCGGCTGCTGCGAACTGGTCTGCCCCTCCCGGCTTCCGCTGGCTTCGGCGATCTACGCCGCCCAGGGGGCGACCCAAGGGGTAGCCCAAGGGGCGGCAGCCCAGGCGACCCAGGGGGCAGCCCAAAAGGCCCCCCAAGGGGTAGCCCAGGGGGCCCCCTGATGCCTGCTTTGAATCAAAGGCCCCAGGTGAATCTGGCCCGGTCTACGGTATTACGGATGTGGCTGGTCTTCGGCTGCGCCCTGGGAACGGTTCTGTATTCGGCCCTGTCCGACAACTTCTCCTCCCTGGCCCTGGCCTTCTTCGCCTTGGCCGCCGGCCTCTCCGCCGAGGCCCTGGCCCTGCACTTTGGGAAACTCCATACCTACACCGCCGCCGCGAATCAGGACGGGGACAAGCGCCCCGGCGCCCCGGGGGGCGGCCTTTCCGACGGAAGCGCCGCGGCTTCGATCCTAATCCTTGTTCTTCTGCTCCCCCATGCGATAAACCCGGTTTACGCGGTCCTGGGAGCGGTCTTTGCCATGCTGCTGGTAAAGTACAGCTTCGGGGGGCTGGGGGCCAACTGGGTAAATCCGGCCCTGGGGGCATGGCTCTTTATCCGTTTTTCCTGGCCCTCCCTGTTTTCCGGCGTCCACCCCCCCATTCCCTCAGGCGGCGGCATTGATACCCTGCTCAGGACCTTCTTCAACCGGACGGTTTTTTCGCTGACCGGGGCGGAGCTTCCCCCAGGCTATATGGAACTCCTCCTGGGCCTGGGGACCGGGGGGATCATTGCCGACCGGGGGCTTCCCATCCTGATCCTGGGAACCATACTGCTCACCGCTGTTCAGGTGAACCGGGCCTGGATACCCGGTCTCTACCTGGCTGCCTACGGCCTGCTGGTCCGGTCCTTTGGGGCCCTCCCCGGAGGGGGCGGCCTGGGGGAGGGGGATGTCCTGTACTGCCTCTGCTCCGGGGGAACCCTGGCCGCGGCTTTTCTGCTGATCTCGGACCCCGTAACCGGGGCAAAGACCCCCTTGGGGATGCTGTTCACCACGACCCTGGCCGCGGTTCTTGCCTTTTTGTTCCGTTACCCCGGAGGGGAACTCTACGGCGCCCTAACCGCCGCGGCCATGACCAATGCCCTGGTTCCCCTGATTCGGGCCGCGGAACGTCATCTGCAGGGGGACGATAGAAGATGAGGAACTTAAAAAATACCGCCCTCTGCGCCGCCTGGATTGGGGGACTCCTCCTGGCCGGCTGGCTGCTGTGGTTTTTCACCGAATCCCCGCGGAATCGGGTGTTGACCTACCGGATAAACGGTATCCTCGCGGAGCGGGGGGAACCGTTTATCCTCAGCGGTATCCCGGTAAAAAACCGGCGGCGGCTCCCCCTGGGGACCGAATTCACGCTGACCGCGGACAAAGAAGATCCGGCGGGGGGGAGCTTCCTCGTGTTTCCGCTGATTTCCGACGGCGTCTCCCTGAACTGCGGGGCCCTTATCGATCCCCAGGGCAGGGTAGAACGGCTTATCCCCCTGGGAATCCACGCGGAGCAGGCCTTTGAGCGGGTCCCCGCGGGGATCCTCAACGCCTACATCCGGCGTATCGAAACGGAGAAGAATCTATGATCGGATCCCGGACTCATCCTTTTTGGGGCTTCCGGTCCCCCCTGGCCACCCTCTGCGGCGGAAGCCTCCTGGTCCTTGCATCGGTCCGTCTTTCCTTCGCCCTGGTATGCGGTTTTGCCCTGCTCTGGGTCTACGTCCTTACCGCCCTTGCCCTGCGGGTCCCCTTTCTGCCCGCGGGTAAAAGGGGCGCCATCGGCCCCTTCCTGGCCTCGTTTATCGGGGGGATCTACATCCTCCTCCTCTTTTTCGCCAGCCCCGTCCTGGCAGCGGACACCCTGTTCTTCCTGATCCTCTGCCCCCTGTGCTGCATCTCCTCCGGGGTTCTGGACCGGCTGGAA
The DNA here is from genome assembly GCA_031263435.1 of Treponema sp. Next base: position 5,198 of record JAISFT010000144.1, read on the forward strand.
AACACCGATGCCGCGGAGGCCGCCCGGCAGGCCGGTACCGAGGGCCTGGTCCTCTCGGCTCTGATCCTGGGCCTGTCCCTGATCCGGGAACCCCTGGGCTACGGCTGCCTTTCACTGCCCGGTATCCGGCAGGGACTGGTAAACTTCATCAAATTCCCCCAGGACAGCCGGCTGCCCGTCAGGATCATCGCGGCCGCGCCGGGGGCCCTGTTCCTCCTGGGCTATGGTCTTGCCCTGTTCCGGCGCTTCGGCGGTTTTTCCCCGGAGCAGGACCGCGGCGAGGGGAGCACGAAGGAGGGAAAACCATGATCCGTCTGGCAATCCTGGGGATCTGCGCGTCCCTGGCGATGAACCTTCTTACCCAGTTTGGCCTGGGACTGACCCTTGCCGGAGCCCGGGACGGAGAAAATCCGAAAGAAAATTTCAGGCTTTTCCCCCCGGCCTTCCTGGGCTTCTCCGCCGCCCTGTTCCTGCTCTGGCTCTTCTTTACCTATATCCTCAGCCTCCTAAACCCGGGGCTGTACTGGTACCTCCTGCTCTACCCCCTGAGTACCGCCCTGACAAAGGGCCTCGACCGGCTGCCCGGCAAGATCGGCAGGATCGGCCCCGGGCGCAAATGGTCCTCCCCGGGGGCCGGAATTCCCGTATCGTTCCTTTCATTCCCCCGGGGTTGGGGGGAATTCCTCCCCTTCGGCCTCCTGATCTCCCTCCATCTGGCCCTGCAGCCCCCGGAGGCCCTGGTCCTGGCCCTGGGTTTCAGCCTGGGACTCTGCCTTTCCCTGGGGATCATCCGGGAGATCCAGCGCCGTTCGCAGTTCGAGGCCGTACCCTCCTTCCTGCGCGGCAGCCCTCTGACTCTGATTTCCCTGGGGCTCCTCTCCCTTATTTTCAGTTCCGCGTCGATACTGTTCTTTAACCTATCCAGACTGTAAAATCTGGGTTAAACTACGAAATACAGGCGTATTTTGAAAAGTACAACTCGGAAATTACCGGTCATCCTAGGTTCCCATGTTCATATTCCCTTTGGAGCCCGCGATGAAGAATTCGAAAGGGCCTATCGCCTCAAATTAAAGCCCTTTGTGTCCGCCCTGTATAAATTCCCCCAGATTCCGGGAACCCTCCACTATTCGGGGGCCCTGCTCAACTGGGTGGACCGGGTATACCCGGAATGTACCATGTCCATTGATGACCTGGTATCCCGCAAGCAGGTAGAACTGCTGGGGGGCGGATTCTACGAACCCCAGTTCTCCCTTATCCCCCTGCAGGACAAGATCGGCCAGATAGAGATGCTCACCACCTACCTGCGCCGGCGTTTCGGCAGGAAACCCCAGGGCTGCTGGCTTCCCGATCTCAACTGGGAACAGAACTTTGTGGCCCCCCTTGCAAGCTGCGGCATGGCCTATACCTTTTTGGGGGAAGAAAGTTTTCGCCAGGCGGGACTTTCGGAGACCTACGGCCCCTGCCTCAGCGAAGATCAAGGCAAGATGATCGTCGTGTTTCCGCTTGCCCTGTCCCTGAACAGATTCTTTGCCCCCCGGGAAGAAGCGGCCGCGCCCCTTCTGGACGCCCTGAAAAACCTGGCCCGGGGAATCACAAACCCCGATTCCCCTGTCGTATCGGTCTTTCCCGACCCCTGCCGGACCATGGAGTCCTCCGGGGAGGCGGAACTCTACTGGCACCGCTTCATCGAAGGACTTGCCGATTCGGTCGCCTCCTTCGACTTTACCACCCCCGGCCGCTTTATCAAGGGACGGCCGAACCTTCAAAAGGCTTACTTCCCCAGCTCGGTGGAACGCCGCTGCCTGGTCGATTTTCCCGAGGCCAACGGAATTTACGCCAAAATGGTCTTCTCCCACATGCTTATCAACCAGCTCCGGGGGGACAAGTCCCGCAAGCGCACCGCCCTGGAGGAACTGTGGAAGGCCCAGGGCTACGATGCCTTCTGCCCCGCCGAGTCCGGCGGCGTTTACCGCGGGGATCTGCGAAAGTCCGCCTACCATTCCATGCTGGAGGCGGAGAAGATCACCCGGGAAACCGGGGCCTTCATCCCCTGCCTCATGAATTTCGATTTTGACCTTGATAACGAAGATGAATACCTGCTCCAGGGGGAGCAGATCAACTGCTATGTCCGGCCCGAGGGGGCCGGAGTCTTTGAATTGGACTACCTGCCCCGGGCCTGGAACTATATGGATACCTTTGTCCCCCACCCAGGGGAACCAGGGCAGCGGACCGGAAACCGGAAGCCCCCGGAACGCCGGGCCGGTTTTTCGGATCTGCTGCTGGACGAAGGGAATGCAGGGGGCGAAAACAGCGCCGGACCTTCGTTTCCCGGAGAACCGGGGCCGGGAATTCCCCCCCCGCCGGAAGAAGTCCTGGAAGCCCTGGCCGGTTCCGGCAGCCGGGTCCGTCGCTGCTACGACGAACGCTTCCAGGTGCAGGACATGGACAAAACCCGCTGCCGGGTAAGCTTCGTCCTCCCCGAAACGAACCAGGGGCCCTTCGGTACGATCCGGGTAAAAAAACACTTCCAGCTCAGAAAAGACACCCTTACAGTGGCCTATACCCTGAGCAACCGGGGCGGGGAGGAGGAACATTTCCGCTTTATCCCGGAACTGGATCTATCCTTTTCCGGGGACGGAGAGGAGTACCAGCGGATCTTTGCCAACGGCGCCCCCCTCGTACTAACCGGGAAAACGAACCTCAAAGGGGTCGAGCTCCTGAAATTTCAGGATCTGGGAAACGAAACCATCATCACCCTGGGGGCGGACAAGGGCTTTGACGGCTGGATCTTCCCCCTGTACTGTCCGGTCCCAGCCGCTCAGAACATCCCCCCGGAACGCTCCTACCAGTCCACCTGCATAGCGCCCCTGTACCATGTCCACCTGGATCCCGGCGAAAGCTGGACCCTGGCCTTTTCCCTCAAATTCACCCACTGATCCCCCGTGTCACCCATAGTATCCGGCCATCATTCAAACCGTAGATTCATATTCTTATTTTGGGCGCATCCCCGGCGCTTACCCCTTCGGGGACGCGCCGGGGACCGGGCTATCCGCTTCAATTCCTCGACCCCCGGCCAAACTTGACCTGTTACAACCTCTTCCTCTCAAAAGCAGCTCCCCGCCATAAAGATTGATTTACCCATGCGTGTACCGCGGAACCGGGGCATAGCCCGGGGAAATATTTGGAATTCCCTGCCGCAGCGTATCGAAGATACGACGTATCGAAGATACGACGTATCGAAGATAGCGGAGGCAGACTCTACAAGCATTTTTCCGGGATTTTTCCCGGCCCTGTAGTACACCCATGAGATAGGTCAACCACAATTTGAATGATGTCCGGATAC
>JAISFT010000148.1 GCA_031263435.1 Treponema sp.
GCTTCCCATCCGGAGCGCAGGCGAAACGGCGATAAAAGCGGGGAGATTATGGCGCAGATTCTGGATATCATCCGGAACAATTTCGCGGATGTAAACCTGAACGCCGCGGAACTCGCGTCGATGCTCAAGATCACCCCCTCAACCCTGAGCCGCATTTTCAACGAAAACATGCAAAAGTCCATTCCCGAGTACATTAACGTCCTGCGCATGGAGAAGGCCGCCGAATGGCTGCGCAACTCCAAACTTTCCAACCGCGAGATCATGTCCAGAATCGGGATGAATAACGAAAGCTATTTCTATAAGGTCTTCAAAAATCAATACGGGCAGAATCCAAGTGAATACCGCCTTGCCGCCCGGATTGGAAATGGTTATCGGTAATAAATACAGGCGGCGGGGCAGACTCTACAGGTTTTTTTCCGGCCCCCGGCGGCCGGTCTTGGACAGGAGCCGTTCCCTCCGCTTTTCCAGGTCCTCCCGCAGCCTCCCGGAGGGGAAACCGGGGTGGGGGCCCCCGCCGTCCTCCGGTCCGGGGGCCGGCTGAAAGCCGAGGGCCCGCTCCACCAGATCCAGGGCCCGGTCCGTATCGTTCCGCCGCCATTCGGCTTCCACTGCCAGTTTTCTGCAGCACCGGGGATAGCCCAGTTCCGCGCCCCGTTCAAGCAGGGCCCTGACCAGGGGGTACTCCCCCTCGCCGCAGGAACCCCGGCGCAGGGCGCCCCACCAGCAAAGCCACAACTGCTCGGGATCTGGGTGGAACCGGCCCCCCAGCGGGTCCCGGGCAATCCGGCACAGGGCGCCCAGGATAGAGGCCAGCCCCAGAATATCCCGGCCGTTATGATCGCAGACCTGCAGCAGGGCGGCGGCATCGCCGTCTTTCAAAAAACTAAACCAGGCATCCGGGGCCAGGGCGCCGGGGATATCCCCCTCCCTGCTCAGGGCCAGTACCTCCGTTTCCACGGTTCCCTGGGAGCAGTTGGGAAGAAAACGTCTCCACATACGCCTGGCGCTGTAGAGGAGATCCAAATGCCCAAAGGAAGGGGGGCTTATGCCGTTCATCAGGCAGCGGTTCTGCAGGATGGGGGCGTCAAAGGCTTTGCCGTTGTAACTTACGATGACGGGAAGAAGTTCAAATTCCCCGTGCAGGGCCTCCAGAAAATCGGCCTCCCCGGGGTAGTCCAATAAAAGGTACTGGGTAATCCGGATTGCCGCATGGTCCGCCCCGGAAACGGGGGCCCCGGAAAGGGGCCTTGCCCCCCGCTTCCGGGAAATGGGGGGATCCTCCAGGGCGCCAAAGGCGGCCAGGAATGCAACAGTACCCGCTCCCCTGGACAGGCCGGTGGTTTCCAGATCGAAAAACCTGAGGGACGCCGGAACGGTCCGCCCGATTCCGGGAACCAGAATGTCCAGGGCCGGCGGCAGGGAACGGGGTACGGAAAAGGGAAGATCGCTAAGCCATTCACGTTTAAGGACATAGGGTCCCAGGGAATTCCAACCCGCTTTTTCAAAGGGCCGGCCCTGCGGGGGGGATTCAGGCGGAGCTTCCGGTCCCCCGGCGCTCCGTCCGGCGGCGTGCTTCCCGCCGGAATTGAGTTCCCTGATACGGGACAAACGTGAACGAAGATCCATAGGCCCCCCCATGACAAAACGCCGGCGCATGGAATGCGACGCACGCATTGACAGACTATACTATCAGTTTTTATTATCGGCACAAGGAGTATATGCAATGGCCATAGTTACATTGAACGACATGCTGATTCGGGGACGGGCGGAAAAATACGCGGTCGGCGCCTACGATTTTACGAATATCACCATGATGCTGGGGATACTGGACGCCGCCGAGGAAAGCAGAACTCCGGTAATCCTGCAATTCCCGGATGGCCCCTGCATGGACGATTTGGATGTTTTTGCCCCCGCAATGATAGCGGCGGCGAAAAAAGCATCCGTGCCCGTGGTGGTACATCTGGATCACGGAAAAACCGTGGAGGTTTGCAGACGCTGTCTGGAAGCGGGCTTTTCTTCCATCATGATCGATTCATCAACCCTGCCCTACGATGAAAATGTCCGGGTTACCAAAGAGGTGGCGGCCATCTGCAAGCCCCTGGGTATTCCGGTGGAGGCGGAACTGGGGCATGTGGGACATGGGCAGGACTACGATCCCGATAATTACCAGTACACGGATCCCAAAGAAGCCGCCGCCTTTGTGGAGGCCACGGGGATCTCCGCGCTGGCCGTGGCAATTGGCAATGCCCACGGGGTCTATAAGGGGAAGCCCCGGATCAACTACCAGGTCCTTGAGGAGATCGCCCGGGTCGTCTCCATTCCCCTGGTTCTGCACGGCGGCTCCGGCATTTCCGATGAGGATTTTAAGAAGATCATCAAAATGGGCGTTTCCAAGATCAACATTTTTACGGAGCTTACCCAGGAAGCCGCCGGGCGGCTGCGGGCCATAGAAAACGCAAAGCTGGATATTTTTTCCGCGGACGCCGCTGTCCGCGCCGGTTTCAAGGCCCGGACCCTGGATAAGATCAGACTCTTCGAGACCAAAAGCCTGTAGAAAGAAACGGTGTCCGGCATCCTACGGGCCCCCGCTCCCCGGCGTTTCACCGGGGCCGGGGGGCTCAACAGGATCGTTACTGCCCTTCCTGCGCCTTTTTACACATTCCGTCAAAAGATACTCTATCTGACCGTTGAGGGAGCGGAATTCATCCGCCGCCCACAGGTTAAGATCTTCCCACAGGCGCAGGTTGAGGCGGAGGGGTATCTGCTTTTTGGGGTTTTCCTTATCGTCCAAAGGACATTACCTCAAGCTGCCTAATACAGGGAACCGCTGTTGACTACGGGCTGGGCATCGCGGTTTCCGCAGAGTACCACCAGCAGGTTGGACACCATCGCCGCCTTGCGCTCTTCGTCCAGGTGTACAATTTCCTTTTTGCGCAGCTTGTCCAGGGCCATCTCCACCATACCCACGGCGCCTTCCACAATCATCTGCCGCGCGTCGATGACGGCGGAGGCCTGCTGGCGCTGGAGCATGGCCGCGGCAATCTCCGGCGCGTAGGACAGGTGGGTTATACGGGACTCCATAATTTCCAGCCCCGCCAGGGCGACCTTTTCCTGAATCTCCGTCTTAAGCTTTTCCGCAATCTCCTGACTGCTGCTGCGCAGGGTTTTTTCATCATCCCGTTCCGACGCATCATAGGGGTACAGGCGTACAATATTTCTGAGCGCGGAATCGCACTGGATCGAAAGAAATTCCCGGTAATTGTCCACGTTGAACACCGCCTTTGCCGTGTTGACCACCCGCCAGATCACCACGATTCCGATGACTATCGGGTTGCCGAGCTGATCGTTTATCTTCTGCCGGGCATTGTTCAGGGTCATCGCCTTAAGGGAGATCTTTCGATCCGCAATGCGGATTTGACGGGTAAAGCCCGTTGTCTCCCCCGGTATCTCCGTGGTCGCGGCAGTCACGGCGGGAGCGGCCCCCGGATTAACCGCTTTGTTAAAAGGGTTAACAAAGAAGAACCCCGGTCCCTTAAGGGTACCGGTGTAGCTGCCGAAAAGCGTCAGCACCAGGGCCTCGTTGGGCTTGAGAATCTTGAGCCCCAGCAGGAGAACCGGCCCCACTCCAAAAAGGTAGAGCATCGAAACAACAAACAGTACGATCCAGACAAGCGTAAGGCCCCCCTGTTCCAGGTGGAAGATCCCCAGGCAAAACAGCACAGTACATCCAAGCATGGCCAGGATGTTGAGCAGCAGCGCCGCCATTCCCGATCCGTGGGGCGGAACGATCTCCTCATACCGGACCTGCTTCGTATCTTCGAGTGTTGCCATATCCAAACTCCTTTATATCAAATTG
>JAISFT010000180.1 GCA_031263435.1 Treponema sp.
CTGCCAGCAACCTTGCCGTCGGCCTTGCCAGCAACGCTGCCGGGGGTCCTGCCGTCGGCAAGACCGGGGGAGGACCGGTTTTCCCGGAATACCCTGCTACCGTCCGCGCCCGTTTCGGCGGCCCCGGAGGAGGCCGCAATCCCCTCTGCGCCGTCTTTGTCCGCGGCTCCGGGGCCTTCCCCACCGGCGCGGTCAACTTCCGGGGCGGATTTTCGAAGCCTCTCCCCGGTTGAAACCGGTTTCTCGTCCCGGCCGGGGGAAACCCCGGACAGGAAGACGGCTTCTTCCCGGTCCACCTTCACCCGATCGTCCCCGCCCCCGGCATCCGCAGCCCCGGAATCCGGAGAGACCGCGGCCCCTGTGGACGGCGCGGATGCGGCGGGAATAAGCAGACCCGGCGCCAGGGCAGCGGCCTCCGCCGGGGTTTCGGGGTCCGCCCCGGTTTCTTCACCCGCGGCCTCCCGGTTCCCCCGGGGGACGGCCGCCGCGCTCTCCGCACCGATGCGGGCCTCCCGCAGGAATTCTTCAAAAAGCCCCCGGGCAGACTGGTTCCCCACCGGAGACTCCGGGCTTCGCAGCATATCGGAAAGGGGAAACCCTGACTGTTGGGGTAGAATACTCAGCACTACCATGCCTCCTCACAAAAAAAACCGGAAACATGGCCCGATGCAATCTCTCTGCACGGTACAACAGGCTTAGTTCAGGGTGGCGGGCCGGCTGGCCATTTTCCGCTGGAGTTCCGCCGCCCGTTCCGCGGGCATCAGGGACAGCCAGTAGGACACAATGGAAGTGGTCCCGTCCGTCCGGGCTATTTCTTCGGTTTTCCGGATAACGTCAATCGCGTCCTGATCATCCAAGGCGGTCAGAATACCCACCGCGGAATCGGGGGGCATACCGGTCAGATAACGGGCGTTCTGTTCAACTATCCTGTCTTTAGTTTCGGCTTCCCGGATCGAAGCATTAAAGGAATTCTCCCGATCGTCCAGGGCTTTTTGCCGGGCCTCCAGTTCCTGGGCCATCTGCTCAATTTCGGCATAGCGGGTTTGAATTTCCTGCTCCCGGTTGTTGAGTTCCCGCTCCCGCAGTTCCAGGGCCTCCAGCCTTACCGACAGCCGCTCGGCATCCAGAGACAGGGATTCGGCGGCCTCCACCCTCTGCTGGGTCCGGCCTTCCCGGCCGATAAGGCGGTACACCGGGGCCAGCACGGTCTTTGCGTCAATAACGTTAAGGTAATCAAACCAGACAATCCCGCCCCCCGCCAGGGCCAGAATAAGCACCACCAATACGATCACTTTTCCCATATACCCTCCCCGAATATTATGGGCGCATCCCCGGTCCCAAAAGGTGCCAGGCACCTGTTGGGACCGGGGACCGGGCTATCCGCTCCAATCTTTTGGCTCCGCCAAAAGTATTTCCGCTTCTATCCCTTGCGCGGGCGAACTCCTGCGGAGTTCGCCTTGCCTAATATTATACTATCGTCAGAATATGTAATGCAGTTAATGCGGCCCGTTTTCGTTGCCCAGCAGCTCTATCCGGGATTTGACAAATTCCAGCCGATCCTGGTTCAGGACCCCCCGGTAGCAGGAAGTCCCGGGAATTTCTTCCACCTCATAGGAACCCCGGTTGATAAAGTGTTTCCCCTCCCCCTTCTTAAACCAGTAGACCAGGGCGATATTTTGGGAATCCAGTTCTATCGCGTTGATCCCCTTGCGGCCGATGGCGGAACCGGAATTAAAGAGACAGGGCACCGGCAGTTCGTCGCCGTACAGGCTCTGGCGCAGCACATGGCGCCGTTCCGCCCTGCCCAGCTTGCCCAGTTCCAGCCGCAGGGTCTGCACCTCCCGGGCTATCCGTTCCCGCTCCGCGCCCCGGGAGGCGGGATAATCCCGGCAGAGCCGCTCAATTTCAAATTTAATGTAATCAAAGCGGCCAAGGGAGGCAAACAGGGCCCGGTGGGTGTGGCCGATAATGGAAATACAGTGATGTTTAAGGGAAAAGGCATAGGCCTTTTTCTCCACAAAAAAACGCCGGTAAGGGCTGCGGGCGCTGGAAATATTTCTGATCCCGAAGGGCTTAAGGACGTAACGCAGGCTGGCGCCGATAACCTTGTTGTAATCGGTGTAAATCCGGGAACTCTGGTGGCCGTGGTACACGTAGACGGGCAGGGATTCGGTTTTGATCTGCAGAGCCTGGTACAGGGGATAGGGGTAGTCCTTTTCAAAAAACAGGGACTCATCGTGGTTCCCCACGATTTTATAGAGCCGTTTTTCCGCATCAAAACGGTCAAAAATAGCGTACAGGGCGGACCAGTTTTTCCGGACATGGGCCAGTTGGTAACGCTGCAGTTCCTCTATGTCACCGTTCAGCACAAGGTACCATCCCCCTTCCAGGTAGTACCGTTCCAGCAGGGTAAGGAGCAGTTCCCGGTTGGACGCCAGATCATCCCGCCGGCCCATCCCCATGTGAAAATCGCTGATGATCAGGACCCGGCGGTCCGAACCGGTAATATCCAGCACCGCCGCGGGGTCAAACCGGAGATCCACCATATCGGAAAAAAAGGATCCACCCCTCCGGTCCAGGCGGCCTGGCGCGGAAAAACTATTCTGCAAAGACCGGTTCCAGTTCAATTTCCAGGCCGGGGAATATTTCCGGCGCCGCGGTACCGGCGGCCGGGTCTGCTGCAAAGCCGGCGGCTCCACCGTAGACCCGGTTTGTTACCCTCTCACCCTGAAAACAATAGGCATGTATGGTTTTTTCTTCCGGGGAAACAACCCAGTATTCCCGTACCGCCGCCTGCCGGTACAGGTTGAATTTCCTGATCATTTCGATGGCCGTATTGGAAGACGACAGTATTTCTACCACCAGATCCGGCGCCCCCCGGCAGCCCTCGGGACCCCGCCTTTCTTCGCTGCAGACCACGGAGAGATCCGGCTGGACCACCGTGTCATCGGTCCCGTCGGGACGGTAAAACAGACGTACATCGTAGGGGGCGGGACGGACCCTGCAGGGCCCCTCCCTGAAAAAATTGTAAAACGCCGCGGCCAGTGCAACAAGTACCGCCTGATGCCGATCGGAGGGGGCAGACATGGCGCAGGGGATACCATCTATCAACTCATAGCGTTCCCCTTCTTTGAGATCCCAGGCCCGGTAGTCCGCATAGGTATAATGCGGCTCCGGCACGAGGGCAGCGTTGTCCGCCATGATAGCGCCTCCTGGCCCAAGTATAGGGTCTGGGGACCTTTTAGGGCAATGCACCATTTTTCGGGCCCAGGACACCGGCGTTTGCTTTTGTACAAAGGTCTGTAGATCCTTTCCAAGCTTAGGTAGGGCAGCGGCGGGGCAGAGCCCTACCTAAGCTCGTTTGGTTCAACCGGCTCTTATACCAGGACAAACGGCGCCTGTCCTGCTCCACAGGGGGAAGAAATGTCTGTAGGCAGGAGATATGCGGAGTTTCACAAAATCTCCGGTTCTGCTATGATACGCTTCCGGGAGGGACCGTGGAACACGAAACAGGGGCTCCGGCTTGCCGGGCGGAGATCTGGCTTGCCAGCGGGAACCGCCATAAAAGACTGGAATTGACCCACATATTGACCGGCATCACCCTCAAAATCCCCGCTGACGGGGGAATCGACGGCTTTGATCCCCCGGAGACGGGGACCAGCTTTATAGAAAACGCCCTGCTCAAGGCCCGGGCCCTTTCCCGCCTTCTGGCAGAGCGGGGGATCTCCGGGCCGGTACTGGCCGATGATTCGGGGCTCTGCGTGGACGCCCTGGACGGCAGGCCGGGGATCTACTCGGCCCGCTATTGCGGACGCTACAGCGGACGCTATTGTGGCCGCTCCGGCGAACCTTACGGTGGACACGGCGGCGGATGTCGTGCCGGGGGGGAGAATCCTGTGCCCCCGGAGGCCGAAAAACTTGAGTCCCCGGAACGCAACCGTCTGCTCCTGGAGGAACTGGGGGACAGGAGCGACCGCGGGGCCCGTTTTGTCTGCGCCATGGTCCTCCTGTTCGATGAAAACCGCTTTGTCTGCGCCCAGGAAACCCTGGAAGGGGAAATCGTTTCCGGCGGGGGCGCGGGGGACGGGGGCTTCGGCTACGATCCCATCCTCTACCTTCCCGGCCGTGGCTGCACCGTGGCGGAACTGGGGGAGGATGAAAAAAACCGGATAAGCCACCGGGCCAAGGCGGCCCGGCTTATCGCAAAACTGCTGTCATGCCAAAA
>JAISFT010000204.1 GCA_031263435.1 Treponema sp.
CGTCCTGAAACTCCCGGTGAACCAATGAGTGGACCCGAAGCAAGCTTGCCTGTCGGTATTAGACTCCCCCTCGAATCAAAACTGTGGAGGGGCCATGATCACAGCGCCATCCCTGTCGCCGCCCAGCGAAGCGCAAGGGATTGAAGCGGAATAAAAACGCTAAAGCGTTTTTATTTTTGGAGTTTGGGGCCTTGCCTCAAACTCCACGACTGCCAAGACATGCGTTTTTATTGGAGCGGAAAGCCCGGTCCGGCCACGCAAGTGGCCGGATACGCCCAAAAACATAGAATCCACGATTTGAATGGTGTCCAGATACCAGGTCTTCCCGGGGGGAAGATCGGCACGGGGCAGTATTCAGCCTGCCGTCCGCCGGTGAAGGGCCCGCAGATCGATGCGGCCCGCCAGGTCATTGGCGATGGCCACATTTTGCCGGACCCGGTCGGGGCTGCGCATACCTGTCAGTACCACATCCACCAGCGGGTTACTGAACACAAACTGGATGAGCGCAGAGCCGTAATCAAAATCGTCATCCGGGCGGACCATCTTCATCCAGCGCTGGAAGGCGCCGGAGGTGGCTGCCCGCATACCGGCAATGCCCAGTCCCTGCTTTTCCGCGGCCAGCAGGCTGCCGAAGGGACGGCTGGGTTCGTAGGGATGCTGAAAGATGAAATTGTAGCAAAGCTGTACCGCATCAAAGCAGCCGCATTCAAGAAAATCGAAGACGGCCTGGTTGTTGTCTTCGCTGGTAAAACCGATGAACCGGACCACGCCGTCGGCCTTCAGCTTTTCCATGGCCTCCACCATACCCTGGGGGGCCAGAATCTGCCGGGCCCTGTCGCCGGTATAGGTGCCGCCGTGGATCTGCAACAGGTCCACATAGTCCCGGCGCAGCCGTTTCAGGCTTCCCTCTACGGACCGCAGCACCCCGTCGTAATCGGTGGGCACACATTTGGTGGCAAGGAAGATTTTCCCCTGGCCCAGGCTTCCCAGCACATCGCCAAAAATCAGCTCGGAGGTCCCATCGCCATAGACCGGGGAGGTATCATAAAAGGTGATCCCCAAGTCCAGGGCGGTTTCCAGCGCCTTATGCGCCGATTCCCGGGACTCCTCCGCGGCGGGATCGTAGGGACGGATATAGTTCTTTATCCCCAGCGCTGCACCGCCAAAACCGAGACGACTTACTGTGGCGCCGGTTTTTCCGAATTGTACATATTCCACGTTACATCCCTCCTGCTTGCATCGTTGTTTTCGGGCGCGGAAGATTCACAGGAAACAAGCTTCCGCCCCCAGCCTTTGACCGGGACAGCCCGGATAAGGGCAGCCTTGGATAAGGGGGGCCCTGTCCAGGGCGGCTTTCCCAAAACTAGCCGGCTTTTGGGATTGGCCCGAATTGTAGCATTTCTCCCGGCCCCTGGGATATAGTAATCCTGTGGATAATATTAATGCCCGGCTCCTTGCCCTGGGACTCAAGGTTCCGCAGATACTCCTGCCCCGGCGATCTATCGATCTTTCCGCGTGGGCGGTCATTGCCTGCGATCAGTTCACCCAGGACCGGCCTTACTGGGAACGGGTACGGCAGATGGTGGGGGATAAGCCTTCCACCCTTAACCTGATCTACCCCGAAGTCTATCTGGAGGCCGGTGGAGAGGCCGCTGCCGCCAATCCGGCAGCGGATGACCGGGAAGGGCGGATTGCGGCCATACACCGGGCCATGGATTCTTACCTGGGGGGGGATGTGTTTGCCCCGCCTTTTACCGGCTGCATGTACGTCGAGCGGGACAGCCCTTACCACCGGCGGCGGCGGGGCTTGGTTATAGCGGTGGATCTGGACCGTTACGACTGGGGGCTCCGGGCCCGGACCCCCATCCGGGCTACCGAAGGCACCGTACCGGAACGGCTCCCCCCCCGTATGGACATCCGCCGGGATGCCCCGCTGGAGAGTCCCCATGTCCTGCTCCTGATAGATGACAAACAGGACCTCCTGCTGCCGGGCCTGGCCGGCCTTCTGGGTTCCGCCGAACCGGCCTACCGGGGGAATCTGATGCTGAACTCCGGTTCTGTCAGCGGCTGGCCCCTGGACCGGGAGGAACAGTGGGCCTTTATTGCCGGCTGCCTGGAGGCGGCTTCCGGTCCCTTCCTCTACGCTGTGGGGGATGGCAACCATTCCCTGGCCGCGGCCAAGGGGATCTGGGAGGAATACAAGGCCGCCCACCCCGGGGAACCGGGCCTTGCGGGGAATCCCCGCCGCTTTGCCCTGGTGGAAATTGAGAATCTCTACGATCCGGCCATTAGCTTTGAGCCCATCCACCGGATCGTCTTTAATACGGATGTTGATGCGCTGCTCAAGGCCCTGGCCCCCCTGCCGGGCCTTGCGCTGTCTCCCCTTGAAGAGACCCCTGTGGAAGGGACTCCTCCAAAGGGGCGCCCCCCGGAAAAAGACCTTGAGCGGCTCCGCCGCCTGGTAGGGGACCGGGAGGCCCCCGGAACCCGTCTGGGCCTGATATCCGGTTCCCGCCTGTTCCTGCTGGAAACCAGCGCCCCCGGCCTTGCCACCGCGGCCTTACAGCCCCTGCTGGACCGTTTTACCGGCGCCGCGGCGAGCCCCGACTCCCAGACCGGCCGGAACACCGCCGGGCGAAGACCCTCCCTTGATTACATCCACGGTGGAGACGAACTTATCCGCCTGGCGCACGACAGCATGGCGCAGACCGTGGACGGAACCCCGGCGGTGGGGATCCTCCTGCCCCCCATCCGCAAGGAAGGACTCTTTGAGACCGTGGCCCGCTCCGGCCCCCTGCCCCGGAAGAGCTTTTCCCTGGGAGAAAGTGTGGAAAAACGTTTTTACCTGGAGTGCCGTCGGCTACGTTAGCCGTCGGCTAACATAGCCGGCGGCTAACGTAGCCGCCAAGAGTTTGCTGCGCCTTCTACCATGCTATTTTGGGCAGGATGCAACCGGCTGCTAAAATCCCCCTATCAGTTCCGGGCTGAGCCGCCGGACAATGGCCGTTCCAAGTTTTACAGCGTTTTCGAAATCGCTGTAAGACGAATAGCAGTAGTGGGTGTGGGCGTAGCGAACCCCCATGCCGATGACGATAACCGGAACCCCTTCGTTGGAAAGGTGGATGGACGCGCCGTTGGTAGCGCCCCCGGTACGGACTCCCTCCTGTACGGGGATGCCCAGTTCTTCGGCAAGATCCAGGGCGAAGCGCTGGAACCGGGGGTTGGTGATCATCTGACCATCCAGGTGCCGCAGCATGGGACCCTTTTTGAGGGCGGTCTGGGCCATCTCCGCAGAGGCATTAAAGGTGTCGTCCGCGGGGCTGCCCTCGAACACGATGGCAACGGCGGGTTTGACCCGGTTGGCGGTAACCCGCGCCCCCCGGAGCCCCACTTCTTCCTGTACGGCGAAGGCCCCTACCACATCTACGGACAGTTCCTGGCTTACCAGCTCCATCATCGTTGCCACAAGAGCAGCGCAGCCCAGGCGGCAGTCAAAGGCCTTGCCGTAGAGGATCCCGGCGTCCCTGATGTACCGGAAACCGACATCGGGGATCACCGGCTCGCCGATGCGGACGCCGAAGTTCTTTACCGCGTCCTCCCGCGACACGGCCCCCACGTCAATAACCATGTCCCCTATCCCGGGCACGGAGCTTCTTTCCGCATCGGTCATGTAGTGGGGCGGCTTGCTTGCCACGATGCCCGGAATATAGCCTCTGCGGGTCCGCACCCTTACCGCGTGGGCGGGGATGCAGAAGGGAACCCAGCCCCCCAGATTATGGAATCTCAGGGTCCCATCGGCGTTGATATTCTGCACTATAAAGGCCACCTCGTCGCTGTGGGCGTCCAGTTGGACCACCGGGCGGTTCCCCCGGTTGACCTTCGAATAAACGAAGAGGTTCCTCATGCTGTCCTCATGCATATCCCCCAAGCCCCGGCAATAGTGCCGGAGCAGGGCCACCACCTCGTCTTCGAAACCCGGCGCCCCGTTGGCGGACGAGAGCTCTCCAATCATCGAAATCATTCCGGCTTCATCCATGACTTTTTTCCTCCTGTTCCGTACAAGGTACAGTAAATCTTTGCCTGTTTTCAGGATAGAGCAGCAGGGCTCCTGCATTGGGTTTTACACTACCAACACGTTAAGAAGGGGGAGCGCATTGGTTTCAAGGGCAACTTTGGGCCCCATGATAAGCCTTTTTCGACGCTGCTCCCCCTGCCTACAGCCTCCTCGGGCTTCGCCCTGCGGTGGCTTCCGGCACCCCCACTTGTTTTTTCCTTCTGGTATCCTGGAGGTATCTCCTGCCCTGGAGATACTGCCCCTCCTCCAGGAGCGGAACAGGCACAGCAAGTATAGTTTATCTTGGTATAAAAGCCGGTTGAACCAAACGAGGTTAGGCACGGCGGGGGGCAAAGCCCCCGGGGAAACCTTTGGAATTCTCTGCCGGAGCGTATCGGAGATAGCGGAGGCAGACTCCACAAGCGTTTCCCCGAGGGCTTTGCCCCCCGCCGTGCCTAACCTTGGGGAGGATCTACGGGCCTTTGTGCAAAAATAAACGCACATGGTGCCTGGCACCACCTTGGGGGGTGGCCGGAAGACCGCAGGTCTGAAGGCCAGGGGGGGCCAGGCACCAAAAACGCGTAAGCGTTTTTGGTTTTCGGGGTTTGGGGCAGGCCCCAAACCCCATTTCCAGGAGATTGTCCGTGGTAGCGGGCCCCCCCTTTTAAAAGGTGACTGACACCTGCGCGGGCGTCCCCATCCTATTGCCCTAACCCTTAGGTATCCGATAATATTTACCTTGTAGTATGAAAAATAAAACAGCAAAGACCGCGTTTTTTACCGCCCTGTGGATGGTGGGCGGCCTGATTGCCCTATACGCCCAGGAGATTGTTACTGCGGAGCGCTACCTTGAATCGGTTTCCCAGGTCTACGGCGGGGTAAGGGACTACGAGGCGCGGATTGTTATCCGGTCGGGTTCTACCAATATGCGGGGGGCTTTGAGCTTTTTGTCCCCCTCTTATCTGAGGATCGACTTTACCGAGCCCGCGGAACAGGTGATTGTTTTTAACGGGGAATTGCTGACGGTGTACCTGCCGGGACAGCGGGCGGTGCTTAGTCAGGAGGTTACTCCTTCCCGGCGGACGGGCGCGGCGGGGGCTTCGATGGCCAGCGCCCAGGGCCTGATTCTGCTGCGGCGGAACTACATTCCCAGTTTTGTAAGCGGCCCCAGCCCTGTCCCGCTGGACGAGGGATCGGAAGAGCTGGTGGTAAAGCTTCGCCTGCTCCGGCGTTCCGCTTCCGAGGGTTTTCGGGAGATTGTGCTGAGTGTGAACCCGGAAACCCGTCTTATCCGCCGTATCGAGGGCAGGACGATTGCGGACGGGAACGTGCGTTTCGATTTTATGGATGTAAGAACCAATCTGGGGATTCCCGAGGGGCGTTTTATCTACGATTCGCCGGCTTCGGCCTATATGTACAACGACTTTTTGTTTCGGGACAATGACTGATGCCGCAATCTACGGCGCAGGCCGGTAAGGGGAGGGTTCGTGGATTCTCTGGGTGAAAAATTACGGCAGGCGCGGGAAGAAAAGGCCTGTACCCTTGAACAGGTAAGCCGGGACACCAATATCGCCACCCGCTATCTCCAGGCTTTGGAGATGGAAGATTTTTCAGGCTTCCCCGGGGAGCCTTATATTCTGGGGTTCCTGCGGAACTACAGCGAATATCTGGGTTTGGATGTGCAGGAGCAGCTTTCCCGTTACCGGGCTCTGAAAATACAGGAGCAGCCGGTTCCGGTGGAACAACTGCTCCACTCCCCGGTTCCGGTGCGGAAAATTATCCTGAGTATCCTTATCCCCCTGGCGGTTCTGGGCCTTGGGGCCGGGGTTTACTACTTTATAACCCACCGGCCGGTCCGGGAGCAGGCTCCGGTTGTCGAGGCCCGGCAGCCGGCGGAGTATGCTATAGAAACCGGGGTCCTGGAACGGCGTTTTTATGTTGGGGACTCTATTCTGGTTTCCCTGGGGGAGGTTTCCTACAAGCTGACCCTGACTAATCTGGGAGAGGCGCTTACGATTACCAGCCCGCTGGGGCAGTTGATGCTGGACCTGGGCCAGGAAGTACTGATAGATCTGAACAGCGACGGGGTTGGGGAACTGAGAATCGTGGTGTCGGACTTTGCCAGAAATGATTCTGCCGCGGGGGCCATGCTGCGTTATGAACTTATCGCCGGGGTTCCCGGTTTTGTGGATACGGTCCCGGTGGAGGAGATTCTTGCCACGGCGATGGTGATTCAAAGCTCCGCAAACCCCTACCCTTTTACGGCCCAGTTGAATTTCCAGGGTTACTGTATGCTCCGCTGGGAGATCCTCTTTGAGCGGGACCGGCCGGACCGGAACGAACAGTACTTTCAGCGGGGGGAAGAACTCAATATCCAGGCCCAAAACGGGATCCGGGTATGGGCCTCCAACGCCCAAGCGGTACGGGTGCAGGTAATAGGCGGCGGCCGGACCATGCCGGTGGAACTGGGGGGTGCGGGTGAGGTGGTGGCCGCGGATATTCGCTGGGACCGGGATGCGGATAACCGTTACCGCCTGATCCTGGTCCGGCTGAACTAGGAACCGGCAAGCTCCCTGCCGCTACGATCCCTGGGGTAAGAGCCGTGGCCCGTTACTTTCTTGATCCCTTTGGCTGTGCGAAAAACCAGGTTGACGCGGAGACCATGATGGCCCTGCTGGGGGATTCCGGCTGGGCGGCCACGGATGTTCCGGCGGAAGCGGACCTGATCATCGTCAATTCATGCGGATTTATCGAAAGCGCCAAGCGGGAATCTATCAACGCGGTTCTTTCCTGGCGGAAACAGTACCCCAAAACGAAAATTCTGCTTGCCGGGTGCCTGGCACAGCGTTACGCCGCCGAACTTGCCCGTTCCCTGCCCGAGGCCGATGGTCTGTTTGGAAACGCCGGCCTGGGCGGTATCGCGGCGGCGGCCTCCGCCCTGCTGTCCGGTTCGCCCGGTTCGCCCAGCTTACCCGGATCGTCCACATCGTCCGGGGAGGGGGAAACCCCGCCAGCGGTTCCCGGGGACCCGGAGGCTTTGGAAGCTCCCCTGGTCCCGGCGGCCCTGGGGGCCCGGCCGCTGCTGTCCCTGCCGGGTTCCGCGTATGTGAAGATCAGCGAAGGCTGCAACAACCGTTGCAGCTTCTGTTCCATTCCCCTTATCCGGGGCCCCCTGCGGAGCCGGGAACCCGGCGGCATACTTGATGAATGCCGCGGCCTCCTGGACCGGGGTATCCGGGAACTGTGCATTATCGGCCAGGATATCGCCTCCTTTGGGGATGACCGGCCCGGGGCGGAGAGGCCCGGGACAGCGGGACCTGGGACAGCGAGGCCCGGGGCTGCGGGGCTGCCTGCCCTGCTGGAGGGGATTGCCGCCATTCCGGGCCGCTTCTGGGTCAGGCTTCTCTACCTGCACCCCGACCGGTTCCCCCCTGCCATTCTGGAGATCATGGCGGGGGACCGGCGTTTTCTGCCCTACTTCGACATCCCCCTTCAGCACGGTTCGGAGCCCATACTGCGGGCCATGAAGCGCCGGGGAAATGCGGAACGCTACCTGGACCTGATCCGGGAAATCCGCAGGGCCCTGCCTGATGCGGTGATCCGCTCCACCTTCCTTGTGGGCTTTCCCGGCGAATCGGAAGACGATTTTGCCCGGCTGCTGGATTTTCAGGAACAGGCCGCCCTGGACTGGGCAGGCTGCTTTACCTATTCCCGGGAAGAAAACACCCCCGCCTACGCTATGGGGAAACGGGTACCCCGCGCTGTGGCAGCGGAACGGAAACGGATTCTGGAAGAACGGCAGCAGAGCATCAGCGAGCGGCAGATGGACCGCTTTGTGGGCCGGGAGCTTGAGGTTTTGGTCGAGGAGCAGTTTGAAAACCCGGAAGATCCCGGTGATGCCCCGGAGTTCCCCGCCGGGGAGGGGGGCCTTTACCTTGGCCGGGCCTACTGCCAGGCCCCGGAGGTGGACGGGGTATCCCTTATCCTGAGCGAAAAGAAACTGAGCCCCGGAACCCTGGTAAACTGCCGGGTAAGGGCCCGTGCCGGCCTTGATCTCGAACTAAGGTTGACCTAGTCCTTTAGGAAGGGGGGGCCCGCTACCACGGCCAATCTACCGGAAGTGGAGTTTGGGGCTTGCCCCAAACTCCGAAAACCAAAAACGCTTACGCGTTTTTGGTTCCTCTGGCCCCCCCTGGCCTCCAGCCTCCTCGGGCTTCGCCCTGCGGTGGCTTCCGGCCACCCCCCAGCCAGGCCGCCCGCTTCGCGGGCGGCCCTTGGTGCCTGGCACCATAGGACTCATTTTCCGGCTGTTTCAGTCCTGCTCGATTCGTCGGCCGCCAGCTTCGCCTCAATCTGCTCCGCAGAATAACCCTGCCTTACCAGTTCCAGAACCGCGTTCTGTCCTTCCTCCCGGCCTTCTTCACGTTCCACCACCAAAGCATCTTCCAGCTTCCATTCCGCCATCAACAT
>JAISFT010000241.1 GCA_031263435.1 Treponema sp.
CACCGGATTACGCTGGGCTTTGTTCTGAATCAGGAAAGAAACTGGTACGATTTGGAATTTGCCGTTGAAGAAAACGGACAAGAACGGGTTCCCCTGGCCCTGACCGGGGCACGGCCCCACCTCCTGATCAACTACCAGACGGTTTTTCCCAACACCGGGGAGACCAGGATTCAGTTGAACAACGGGCAGAATCGTCCGGCAGAGGGTTCTTCTGCAGTTACGGGGCAGGACTCTGCGGCACCGCAGCTTTCTTTGCAATCTGCTGCGATTGATGATGGGTCCGGGGCCTTGGATAATACGCCGGTTGTTGCGGTGGAACCACCGGATGATGCGGTCCAGCCTGTTGTTGCGGCGGTGCCCCCGGATGATGCGGCCCAGCCTGTTGTTGCGGCGGAACCCCCGGATGATGCGGCCCAGCCCGTTGTTGCGGCAGAACCGCCGGACGATGCGGCCCAGCCTGTTGTCGCGGCGGAGCCCCCGGACGATGCGGCCCTACCCGTTGTTGCGACAGAGCCCCCGGATGATACGGCCCAGCCTGTTGTTGCGGCGGAGATTCCGGATGATGCGGCCCTGTCCGTTGTTGCGGCAGAACCACCGGCCGATACGGCCCAGCCCGTACCAACTCAGAATCCCATGATAGTCATCGGCCAGTCCGGAAACGAGGAACCCCAACGATCTCCGGATATCCCGGGAGAGTCCCCGGTACCGCCGCTTTTGTCTCCTGTCCGGGAGCTTATCCCCGACGGGGACAATACGGTAAAAGTGGTGCTGATTATGACCGGCTCCGGAAGTCCCGGTATCAGCCGCACTCCCGTTGTTAATACTTCCGGCCTCAATTCCGCTGCCGGGGAGGGGGCCCGTGCTTCCGGTACGTTTTATACGGTGCAGGTGGGGGCTTTCCGGGAGCAGAAAAACGCCGCCGCCGCCTATGCGGCCCTTGAACGGGGCGGATTCAATCCTCTGTACGAATATCACCAAAACTTGACCCGGGTGGTGATCCCGGCGGTCGATCAAAGGGAACTGGTTCAGACCAGGGAGAAAATCAGGGCCCTGGGTTTTGGTGATCCCTATGTGCGGCAGTAAAAAACGAGTGGGGGTAGCGGAATAACAAACACGTAAGTGTTTTTATGGAGCGAGGGGTCGGCAACTGTGTTGCCGGAGCAGCGGCGGCGGGGTCCTTTTTAGGGGGCGCCACAGTATAACAGCGCTTTTTGGTGCTCCCCCTTCTTGATCCTGGGCCGAATCGGACGGCCGACCTGCCGCTTAGGAGGCGGCCGCTCTATCCACTGAGCTACAGGACCTGACCAAGTTTCTTTACTGTATCATAATGATTATTTTATGACCAGCCGCTTGGCTTCCGTCCCGGCTGTGGCGGGAGTTTCCTGCTTGACCTTCATCGTGATGTTGTGCAGAGCCCCTTCCCGCTTGAGTTTAATAAGGTACATGCCCATTTTCTTGTCGCATACGGCGATATGGGCCAGGACCCAGTCTTTGAGGAACAGGACAAGATCGTTGGCGCTGACCTTTTGATCTGCCTGGAAATCCTGAACCTGACGGAGCACTTCTTTAACAAAATCCGAATGTTCTTTCTTGTGGACCTTGTAGTCCGGGTAATTCACCCGCTCCATGATCTTTTCTTCCGTGCTAAAATGGTAGCCTACATAGTCCACCATGCCGCGGATGGCGCTCATGAATGCAACTTTGGATTTGTCCCAGCCCTGGACACTTGCCTCGTGGAGTCTGTTGGTAAGATTAATCAGTTCCTTGTGCTGTTCATCAACAAGACGGATGCCTACTGAATATGAATCGTGCCATTCAACAATTTGTTTTTTTAGCTTCATAGTTACTTACCTCCGTTTGCTGCTCTATTTCTGAGCACGTTTCGCTGAATCTTGCCGCTTACTGTTTTAGGCAATTCCTCCACAAATTCCACTATCCGCGGGTACTTGTAAGGGGCGGTTACCCGCTTTACATGGTTCTGCAGTTCCCTGACCAGATTCTCCGAGGCCCGGAAACCGCGGGCCAGTACGATGGTGGCCTTGACTACCTGGCCTCGCACCGGGTCCGGGACAGCGGTTACTGCACATTCCAGCACCGAAGGGTGTTCCATCAGGGCGCTTTCCACCTCAAAGGGGCCGATACGGTAACCGGAACACTTGATTACATCATCGTTCCGGCCCACAAACCAATAGTAGCCGTCTTCGTCATGCCAGGCCATGTCCCCGGTACGGTAAACCCCATTATACCACACGGATCGGGTGATTTCATTGTCCTTCCAGTAAGCTGTAAAGAGTCCCGGCGGTTTCCCCTCCATATCGTTGATGGAGGACGGATTCTCTATGCCGGGATTCCCGGCAGTAGTGATGCTTATATTCCCCACGATGCCGTCATCACAGGGTTGTCCCTCCTCATCCAGCAGGGTAAGTCCGAAAAGGGGGGCAGGTTTTCCCATGGAACCCGGTTTTACCGGGAGCCAGGTAAAGGCGGCTGCCATTACCGATGTTTCCGACTGGCCGAAGCCTTCCCGAATTTCCAGACCTGTCATTTCCTTTATCTTGTTATAGACTTCGGGGCTCAGGGGCTCCCCTGCCACCGAAGTATGTTCGATAAAACTAAAGTCCCAGCCGGAAAGATCTTCCTTGATAAGAAAACGGAAGACCGTCGCGGGGGCGCAAAAGCTTGCAGGCCGCAGGCGCTGCAGGGCGGAAAGCATCCCCTGGGGGTTAAACTTTTCCGTATCGTAGGCCCCGACGGCTGCCCCGCAGATCCACTGGCCGTAGATTTTGCCCCAGGCAAACTTGGCCCAGCCCGAATCGGTCTGGGTCAAATGAACTTTGTTGTCCTGGACACACTGCCAATACTTGGCGGTAACGATGTGGCCCAGGGGGAGGCTGTGGTTGTGGAGTACCATCTTGGGCATCCCCGTGGTCCCGGAAGAAAAGTACACCAACATAGGATCCAGGGTCCGGGTATCTGCGTCTCCCTGAGGACGGCTAAAAATCTCCGGGGCTTCTTCAATCGCCCCGCAGAGGTCAATAAAACCGGCAGGAACCCTGGCCCCTGCCAAAGCTGTCTTCTTTACTGTACTGCAGTCCGGCAATGCAGTGCAGATACTATCCACCAACTCTTTATCGTCAATACCAATCAAAAACTTAACCTCCGCTATGTTGCAGCGGTAGACCAGATCTTTGGGGGTAAGCTGATAGGTGGCGGGAATACAAACCGCACCGATTTTCATCAGGGCGATCATCAGAATCCAGACCTCCGGACGCTGTTTGAGGATCAGCATGACCACATCACCCTTGCCCAAGCCCTGGGCCAGGAGCATGTTTGCCGCTTTATCGCTCAGCCTTTTCATATCTGCAAAGCTGTAAGAGCGAATATCGCCTGAGTCGTTGGTCCACAACAGGGCAAGTTTGCCCGGATCGAGCCGGGCCCATTCGTCAACTACATCGTAGGCAAAGTTGAAATTTTCCGGTACCGTACAGCGGTAATTGGCAAAAAAATCTTCATAGCTGTCAAATTCAATCCGGGGACAGTACCGGGATAGTATCTCGTTCATGGCTGGTGTTATTCCTGAATAATCGTGATAAACCGTGCAACGGCCTTGTGGTTTTCCCCTGCTTCCCCCAGGGCGCATTGGGCATGGAGAAGCCGGGCGTCAAAGTAGATCGAATCCCCGGCGGACAGATCGTAATTCCGTGTCCCTACCGTTACCCGGACTTTTCCTTCGACTATGTAGTTGAATTCCTGCCCGGAATGGCAGACCATTGGGGCGCCTGCCTTTTCGGGGTCCAGAGTTACCAGCAGGGGTTCCATGGTCCGGTCTTTGAAATTGTAGGCCAGGCTTGAATATTCGTAGCCCGGATACCGTTCAACCTGGATACCTTTCCCGGCCCGGCATACGCTGGCGGTTTCCATGCGGGGGTCGTCCCCGGTCAGGAGTACGGTGGTATCCGTTCCCAACCGGTTTGAGATCTTGTAAAGTACGCTGATGGGAATATCCGACTCGCCGGATTCGTATTTTTCGTAAATTTCAAAGGAAATCCCGATGTCCCGGGCCATGTCAATGGCGCTTATCTCCATAATCTCCCGAAATTCCCTGATCCTGCCGGGGATCTGGCTTAACTGTCCTGTCTCCCTGTCATTCATAGCGGGTTAACTATACCCAATTAGCCCTGTTCGCAAAAGCCCCAAAAGTCCCTTGACTTTACCCGTTCATTCCGGTCCAGAATTTTAAGGGGAACGTCGATGCGCTCATCTCCCCCGCTTTCCAGGCGGTCCCTTTCAACCTTTAGATCTCCGGGGCGCCGCAGTCCGCCGTTCTTTATTATGGCCGCAAAATCGGCGGCGCTTTCCAGTTTTTGTTCCAGGTAAACGCCGTACAAATTTCCTTCTTCCGCCTGATCGACATGGTGAATATCCGATCCGGCGCTTAACGGAAGACCAAGCATGGCGGCATAACGCAGGGCCAGGGCATCATAGTACGGCTCGTGGTTCCCCGCATTGGCGACCTCTACGGCATCGATAAGCTCCGGCGTCAGGCATATTTCCCTGATATAATGATGCTGCCGGAAGGGATGGGCGTGGATTACGCAGCCCCCCGCAGCCTTTACGGCCTGGTGTTGGGCCTTTCGTGTCCAGCGCTTTGTTTCCGGGTGTTCCAGAAGCCAGTCCTTGTCCAGGCCGTATACGAGATAATCATCACCTTCAAAAGTTTCTTCCCAGCCAAAAAATACGTCCAGGCCCCGGCGCAGCCCCTCTTCGCGGGTTTCTTCAAAGCTCCGGCAAAATTCATTAACCCATTCCCGCCAGGGAAGGCGCCGGTCCACAGCGCAATTTCCCCGGTAAAAATGATCCGTTATAAATATTCCGGAATAACCGGAATCCAGGTAGTATTTTATATAATCCCGGCCCCGGGCGGAGGCGCAAAGGCTTCCCCGGCAGGTATGCAGGTGCATTTCATACAGATAAGCCATAACTGCATCATACTACACTGTACGGATAAATTTTAATAGTACATTTGAAATTGGCCTTTAATTCCGGTATTATTTGTTTTCTTTCAAAAAACCGGTAAAAAAACACAATGGACTGGAAATTTTCCGCCGCAGGAACTATTACATAAATAGATTGTTGCCGGGCCAAATTTGTTAATTTGGAATTCGGACATGGATTATCGGGAAGGATGACATGAAGATTGGGAAAAAGCTTATTATTATGATTATTGCCCTTAATATTGCGGGCATTGGTGTTTTATTAGGGACTATCCTGAATATTTCCCAGAATCAGATTGTTTCCCTGGTCAACAGTGAACTGGTAAATTTGGCACGCAACGAAGCCAAGGAAGTTGAAGTATGGCTGAATCCCTATTTTAGCGTTGTACGAGCGCTGGCTCAATCAATGGAGGCATACGACGAAATAGACCCTGCCCAGCGGCGTTTTTTTTATAATCTGCTGCTTAAACAGGTAGCGCTGAATAATTCGGAGCTATCCGCTGTTTGGGCCTGTTGGGAACCGAATGCCATGGACGGAATGGACGCTTATTATGCCAACACCAACGGAACGGATGAGACGGGAAGATTCATTTCCTATTGGACTGTTGCCGGGGGAGTCCCCATGCTGAATAAGACAGTGGGTTATGCAACCAGCGGTTCCGGGGATTTCTACCAGATTCCCCTGCAGAGCGGCAAAGAAACCATTGTGGAACCCTATTTTTACACAATCGGCGGGGTTAATACGCTGATTACCTCCCTGGCTGTTCCGGTAAAAAAGAACGGCAGGGTCATCGCCGTTACCGGTGTTGATATTGCCCTGTCCAGAATTCAGGCCGGCCTGGAGGATATTAAGCCCTACGAAGGCAGTATTGCCATGGTTTTCAGCAACGGGGGACGGGTATCGGGCCATTTTGATCCTTCCCGGCTTGGAAAATCCATGAGCGTCAGCGAAGTAGATTTGGCCGGCCAATATTTGGGGGATTTCATGAAGGCCATAAAATCCGGTTCCGAGTATTTTTTTTCCAACACAATTACTGTCGGCGGGCAAAAGAACAATTATGTGATTATCGGCGTTCCGATTTCTATAGGGGAAACCGGTACCCCCTGGGATTTGGGAATAGGGGTGCCCCGTAATATTATTACCGCGCCGATATTCAGAATGTTGAGGATAAGCATTATCATAAGTGTTTTGATGATTCTGGTTATATCCGCTGCGGCCTTTCTGATTGCCCGGTCAATCAGCAGTCCCCTTAAATACATGATGAAAATATTTACCAGCATTGGGGAAGGGGATTTGACCCAGCAGTTGAACATTCACCGGAATGATGAAATAGGGGACATGTCCGGTGTTTTTGACGGCACCATGCAGAAGATAAAAAACCTGGTGGTTACCATTAAAAACCAAAGTGCGGCGCTTTTTAATATTGGCAATGAGCTTTCCAGCAATATGATCCAGACTGCATCGTCGATCAACGAAATTACCACCAATATCCAGACCATAAAAGGCCGGGTTATCAATCAGTCCGCATCGGTAAATGAAACCAGCGCCACCATGGAACAGATCACCGTTAATATTGGCAAGCTTAATACCCAGGTGGACAACCAGAGCGCCAATGTTGCCCAGTCGTCTGCTGCTGTCGAAGAAATGCTTGCCAATATCCAGTCTGTTTCCCAGACTCTTGTTAACAATGCCGACAACGTTAAAGAGTTAATAGATTCTTCCGAGATAGGACGTTCCGGTCTTCACGGGGTGGCGGAAGATATTCAGGAAATTGCCCGGGAATCCGAGGGGCTTCTGGAAATTAATGCGGTGATGCAAAACATTGCCAGCCAGACCAATCTTCTGTCGATGAATGCGGCCATTGAGGCGGCCCATGCCGGAGAAGCGGGAAGAGGCTTTGCCGTAGTGGCCGATGAGATCCGCAAGCTTGCTGAAAATTCCGGGGAACAATCCAAAACTATTTCTTCGGTTCTTAAAAAGATTAAGGATTCTATCGACAAGATTACCAAATCTACCGAAAGTGTTCTTAATAAATTCGAGGCCATAGAACTCGGGGTAAAGATCGTTTCGGACCAGGAAGAACACATCCGAACCGCTATGGAGGAGCAAAACGAGGGGAGCAAACAGATACTGGATGCCATTGGCCGCCTGAACGAAACAACCCAAATCGTTAAAAACGGCTCCCGGGAAATGCAGGAGGGGAGCATACAGGTTATTCAGGAGAGTAAAAGTCTGGAACTGGTAACCCAGGAGATTACCACTGAAATGAACACTATGGCCTCCGGCGCGGATCAGATCAATGCGGCGGTAAAACGGGTCAACACCATCAGCGGGGAAAACAAAGAAAGCACCGATGTTCTGGTCCAGGAAGTATCGAAATTCAAGGTTGAATGATACAGGCCCGAAAACAAAACCCCCGCCGGGCGGGGGTTTTGTTTTGTTCGGCGCTCAGGCCTAAAGCGGAGGAACCCCGTTAAAAGTTTTTGGCGGCGGCGGCGTCCAGTTCGGCCAGAACGGCTTCTTCCGTATCCTTGTCAAAATACCGGGCCTTGTCCATGTGGGGGATAAATTGTATCTCATCACCCACCTTAAAGAGATGGTGAGGCTCAGTCCGGGCTACCAGGGGCTGGGTAGCAGTGGTCAGCCACAGGTGAATATCGGCGCCCAAGGGCTCAACTACGGTGATCTTGACGGGGAAGCTGTTATCCGTGGGACCGGAAGCGGAGTAAGTCAAATCCTCCGGCCGGATGCCGAAAAATACTTCCTTGCCTATATACTTTTTAAGGTAATCCGCATGGGAAGCATGGGGCTTAATCTTGAAGGATCCTTCGTCCAGAACCAGGGAGCCGCCCTCTTCCAGCACCTTGACGGTAAGGAAGTTCATGGGGGGGGATCCGATGAATCCGGCGACAAACTTATTAACGGGATGGTTGTAGAGATAGAGGGGGGAACCAATCTGCTGTATTTTCCCGTCCTTCATAACAACGATCTTATTAGCCATAGTCATGGCTTCTACCTGGTCATGGGTAACGTAAATCATCGTGGCGTTCAGCCGGTGGTGCAGATCGGAAAGTTCGGCCCGCATCTGAACCCGGAGTTTGGCGTCCAGGTTGGAAAGGGGTTCATCGAACAGGAATACCTTGGGGTTCCGGACGATGGCCCGGCCTACGGCGACACGCTGCCGCTGCCCGCCGGAAAGGGCCTTGGGTTTGCGGTCCAGGAACTTCTCAATATCCAGAATTCGGGCGGCCTCATGAACACGCCGTTCAATCTCGCTTTTTTCGACTTTTTTGATACGGAGCCCGAAAGCCATGTTGTCATAGACGGTCATGTGGGGATACAGGGCATAATTCTGGAACACCATAGCGATGTTCCGATCCTTGGGGGGGACGTCGTTCATCAACTCCCCATCAATATACAGTTCGCCTTCGGTGATGTCTTCCAGACCGGCGACCATCCGCAGAGTAGTGGATTTTCCACACCCGGAGGGACCTACAAAGACAACAAATTCCTTGTCTTCGACCACGATGTTGGCGTTATCCACAGCGCGGACATTGCCTTCATACACTTTAGAAATACCTTTCAGTTCTACCTTTGCCATATTATGGCCCCCTGTTAGGTTAGATTATAGGGCTAGAATAAGGCCGGTACCAGGAAAAGTCAAGAAAAAGTCTATAAAAAAGGCGGAGAAAACCAAAAAAACGATATTTGCGCCAAATTCATGTGAATTTTTACAAAATTTTCGTTAATTTTACACAATTCATAGTATTCATATCGGAAATATAATAATAATGAAGGGCCGGACAAACCTTGCTACAGCTTTTCCCCAATGCTACACTTTGCGGATATGCGGCGGAGGAAATTCGCCCGGACACGGAGTCTGTCTTGTTTCTGAAACGTTTAGATATATTCGGATTTAAGTCTTTTCCCGATCGGACCCAGGTTGAATTTGCAGAGGGGATTACCGCCCTTTTGGGGCCCAACGGCTGCGGCAAGTCCAACGTAGTGGATGCTGTCAAATGGGTTTTGGGTGAGCAGGCCTCCCGGGCCATGCGGGCCGAGAAGATGGAGGATGTGATCTTCAACGGCACGGAGAACCGCAAGCCCCTTAATGTGGCGGAGGTAACCCTTACTATTGCCAACGAACAGGGCCTGCTGCCCCTGGATGTGCCGGAAATCGAGATTAAGCGGCGGCTCTACCGTTCCGGTGAAAGCGAATACTATGTCAATGCCCAGCCTGTGCGGCTGCGGGAACTCCGGGAACTTTTCTGGGATACCGGGGTGGGCAAAGGGGCTTACTCGGTTATGGAGCAGGGCAAGATCGACCAGGTTCTTTCTTCCAAACCGGAGGAGCGGCGCTATCTGTTTGAGGAGGCCGCGGGGATTACCCGCTACAAGCTGCGGGGAGCGGAAGCGGAACGGAATCTTGCCAAGACCGAAGAGAACATGCGCCAGGTGGAAGGTATTTTGGGGGAGATTAAGCGCTCCTACGACAGCCTTAAAATTCAATCGGAAAAGACTACCAAATACCGGGCCCTGCGGGAGGAGAATTTTTACCTGGAGCTGGATATTCAGCTTCTTAAGCTTAAGCAGTTCAAATACGAAAGCGACGCACGGAAGGAGACCCTGGCAAAGCGCAGTGCCGAGCGGGATTCTATCCGGGAGGATATGGAAGCGGCAAACCGATCCCTGGAAGAGAACATGGACGAGGTAAACCTTATGGAGGAGAAACTCGTCGAATACCAGAAAAATATCTATGGCCTGGCCGTGGAAAAGAGGGCCCGGGAAAACGGGGCCAAACTTCTGGCGGAACAGCGGGGGGAAATCCAGGGAAAGATCGGTCAAAACGAGGGCCGGGAACGGATCATCCTGGAAAAAACCCGGGAGTTGGCCGCCGATGCGGAAGAACAGGATGCGGTGGTCCTGGATCTGCAGAAAAAAATTGTAGATATTGAGGGTAATATCGCATCGTTCCAGGAAAACATCCACATTGCCAGTTCCCGTATCGGGGATAACGAAAACCATGTTCTCCGGATGGAGGGGGAGATTCGGCAAAAAGAGGCCGAACAGGCCGCCTGTGAAAAGGACCTGGCGGCTATTACGGATGATATTGTGGCGGCCCTGGATGCGGGGCTGAAAGAGGCGGGCTATTCCGCGGCGGAACGCCGCAGCCTGGAGGCGGACCTGTCCGAAACCCTGGGGCGGGTACAAACCCTGCTGGCCGGAAGGGAAACCCTGATTCGGGACCTGGCCGCGGCCGCGCAGGGGGCCGCAGAACGGGGGGGCGCCGGCAGCCCCGGGCCGGAAGAACTTGCCCGCATAGCCGCCGGTCTTGCGGAGGTGTTAAAAGAAGCGGCCCGGGGTACTGCCCGGGCCCTGGAAATATTTGACAGTTACCGGAAGAGTTCCCCCTCCTTTATTGACGATTTTCTTACCCCCGAGGG
>JAISFT010000279.1 GCA_031263435.1 Treponema sp.
GCGGAGGCGGCCCAGGACCTGGGGGCGGGGGAGTGGCGGGCCTTTTACGATATTACCCTGCCCCTCCTGATGCCCGCCATCGTTTCCGGTCTTTTAATCTCCTTTGCCATGAGCTTTGACGATGTGATCGTCAGCATCTTTGTTACCGGGGTGAATACCAATACCCTGCCCATCAGGATCTATACCCAGTTAAAGGTGGGGGTAACTCCAAAGATCAACGCCCTGTGTACGCTGCTGTTTGTGTTGACGGCCCTCCTTTCTCTTTGTTCCGCGCTTATTTCCGGCTATGGCAGCCGCGGCCATGACAGCCGGTCAAAAATTGTTATCAAAAAGAACCGTCCCCGGAACTTGCCGGGCCGGGCCGGTTCAATTTAAGGAGTAAATATGAAAAAGAGCTGTTGGGTTTTCCTTCTGACACTGCTGGTAGTTTTGCTGCCCGGTTCCGTTTTTGCCGCGCCAAGGCGGGACGCAAGGCGGCTGACCATCTATACCTGGGAGGAGATGTTCCCCCAGGAAATTCTGGACGGCTTTACCAGAGAAACCGGGCTGCGGATCAACTATGTCAATTTTGACACCAACGAGACCATGTTGACCCGCCTGCGGACCGCCCGGGGCGGAGACTACGATCTGGTCATAGCCGACGATTATATTATCGAGACCGCGGTTGCCGAAGGTCTTCTGCAGAAGCTTGACAAGTCAAAACTGCCCAATTACGGCAACATCAACCCGGTTTACCGCCGGCCCTTCTACGATCCCGATGACGAGTATACCGTCCCCTACGGGGCGGGGGTACAGACCATCGTGTACGATCCCGCCCGGGTAAGCCGCAGGATAAGCGGATACCGGGACCTGTGGGATCCGGCCCTCCGGAACAGCCTGGGGGTAACCGCCAATCCCCGGGTGATCACCGGGCTTGCCCTTAAGCGGATGGGGAAGAGTTACAACGAAACCGACCCACAGGTAATCGCCGAGGCGGGGCGGCTCATGCTGGATCTGGCGCCGAATATCCGGCTTATCAAGGACGACTTCCTGGACGAGGACCTCCTTTCCGGGGAGGTCTCCGCGGCGGTGATGTACACCGACCAGGCAACCCGGGCCATGATGACCAAGCCGGATCTGGAAATGGTGTTCCCCGAGGAGGGGATTGGGTACGGCCTTATGGGGGCCTTTATCCCCGTCAATGCCCCCAACGCCCAGGGGGCCCTTGCCTTCCTGAACTACATTCTGGATCCCCTGCGCGGGGCCCAGTGTTTTGAGCATTTGGGCTACTACTGTACCTTTGGCGCCTCCGAGCCTCTGATAGATCCCGAATACCGGAGCTTCCTTACCCTGCCGGAAGGTTTTTCCGATGCGGAAACCATCAGGGGTATAAGCCAGGAGGCCGAGGAGGAGCACGAGCGGGTATGGACCGCCTTTAAGCTGGCTACGGGAACCGGAGGATAAGGGCCTCCGCCTGCGCCCGGCAGGAAAGGGGCGCCTCTACGGTCTTGAGCCGGGATTTTTGCCCCCGCAGCACCGCTACTTCCGTCCTGGCGCAGCCCAGGACCCCGGCAAGGAAGCGGCAAAGCTCGGCATTGGCCTTGCCGTCTTCGGGGGCGGCGGCGAGCCGGACCTTGAGGCGTCCCTCCCAGGTCCCGGCGATCTCCGTTTTTCCGGCGCCGGGCTGGGCCTTTACTTCGAGGAGGATCGAAGCCCCCCGGATACTGAGCCATGAAGTTTCCGCCATTACGGTTCCCCCGATTCGGCAGCTAACTTACAGTACAGCATGTTCCGCCAAGACTGGGTTTGCGGGGGCAGGGCGGCAGCCAGTAGAGTTTGCCGATTCGCCAGGAGTAGGAATACTCCCAAAACACACTATTGACAGGCGGGCGGTCCGCTGCCGGCTTGTCCATCGTAACTTCTTCGGCGGTAACTTCTCCGGCGGGGATGGGGCGGTACAGCAGGTTTGCCACTGCGGCGGCCCGGAACCCTGTCCGGGCCGCCGCTTTGTTTTCCGGCGCCGGAAAACAAAGCGGCCCTTCCCGGGGATCCTCCGGGCCCAGGATCGCACAGCCCACCAGGGCTTGGGGAAAGAGTTCCACCAGTTTTTCTTCTGCTCCCCGGCTCAGATCCCCGGGGCTTAAGTCTATGTCCAGCCGGGGGCCGTACACAGCGATCCCCGCGGCCAGACCGGGGAGGGGAAGGGCCCCCTCTGTTCCGGGGCGCAGCATCCCGTCCCGGCCCCCCGCAAGGCTTAGCTCCCGCAGGCGCCGGGCCAGGCCCTTCAACTCGGTCCCCGTCATGGGGGCCGAAAGCAGGGCCAGGGGCGATACCTGGGGGAAGGACCAGGCCCCCCAAAAGCCCGCGGCAAAGAGTTCCGCACTCCGCTCCCGCAAAATTTTCCGGCTGTCCCGGTGGGGGACCAGGACTACAAGGTGGATGCCCCCGGCTGTTCTTCTTCCCATGCTCCGTCCCATGTACTATCATGAAGATATTCATGAAGATACCAAGGAACCGTAATGAAGTATAAGACCAAAGTCCTGGCCGATCGTTTTACCAAGATTGTATCCCTGTGGCCCCAGGTTGAATGTGTTACCGTCAACGAGGCCGCCCTGTCGGATATTCTCGATCCCTATTTTGCCCTGATTCTGGATGTGTTCTGCAGCGCCGTGGCGCCGGTCAGCGCCCGCCGCCGCCAGCTCTACGGGCAGGATCTGCAGGCCTTTGAAAGTTCAAACCAGGAAAGCAAGGACCGGTTTCTTGTGGGGGACATCCCCGTCAGGCTGGAGTACAAGTACACCGCGAGGATCGACGAACTGCTCGATATCGCCGGGGCCCCCCGGAAGTCCCTGTGGCTGATCAAAGATTCGGGGACCTATGGTTTTTACCGGCTTGCCACCGGCGATATTCTGTTTTCCCGGAGCGGCTGGATCGACAAGGTCCGGGAACGGCTGAAAAACCTGGGGGATTCGTTTTGGGTGGAGATGCGCAGCATCAGCCAGTCAAAGATGGAGCATTTTCTTGGCGATCTGGGGGCCTCTTTTTTTCAAAACGATGAATTTCATTATCTCCTTGCCTCGGCGGGCTTTATAAAATTCGCCTGCCTTACGCTGTTTTGCGTCAACCGGCGCTTTGAACCTTCCCACCGTTCCTACTACAAACAGGTTTTGGAACTGCCCTCCCTGCCCGGCTCCTTCCCCGCGGCGCTGGAAAATTTTGTAAGCCAGAGTCCGGAGATGAACATGGAACGGCGTTATTCCCTGGCCCAGGCAATCGCCCGGAGCATTGTGGACCTGTGAGTGGACCTGTGATGCGCTTCCTCCCCGTCCCCCTGCAGAGCCTGGTACTGTCTTTGATTTTGGCCGCCTGCGGCCGTTCCGGTTCACCCCCGGTTTCTGTACCCGCGGAGTTTCAGACCGCTCTGGCCGGGAGCGTCCTCTATGCCGGGGACAGTCAGGCCGCGGCCGGGGTCCTGGACCTTTCCGTGCAGGGGGCGATCAGTATTCGCCCCGTGCCTCCGGTTCCCGTCCCCCCCCTGGCGTCGCTGGAACTGGAATACAGCCTGCGGAATTTTTCCGGGGCCGCTGATTGGCCGGGACCGGTTCTGTCTTACACAGATTCCGGTACAACAACAGGATCGTTTGTCCTGCCCCTGCCGGATTGGGACCCGGCGAATCAGGACCCGGCAAACGGGGACCCTGCAAACCGGGACCCGGAGTCCTCCGGTGGTCCTCCCCTGATCCGCTATGCCGTACCCCTGCTGGGGGACAGCCTGGAGAGTCTGAGAATCGACGTTCCCACCGCGGAAAGCAGGGCCCCCGGTTCCCCGATCCTGGAACTCAAATCCCTGGATATTGTACAACGCTGGTACGGCGTCGAAAGGGACGGCCGGGGCCTGCGGATCAGCCCCTTTGTTTTTACAGATCCCCAGGGGAGCATCGGCATTGAGACGCCCGAAGATTTCGCCTTTCCCGGCGGTGCGGATCTGCTGATCCGGGCCGGGGGAAGCGTCCGCTGGACCGTTGGGAACCGCCGTTTTGAAAAACTTGCCGGCGGGGAAGGCTTTGTCCCCGCGGGATTTTTC
>JAISFT010000296.1 GCA_031263435.1 Treponema sp.
TTGGACCGCACCGCCCCCAGGGCGGTGTTGGCGATCCCCCGCTTGGGGTCCGCGGCGATGAGGATAAGATCCCCGGGTTTTGCCCCAAGGCCCGCGCAGATCCCCTGGGGGTCCCCAAAGAACTTGGCCACCCCGCCCTCTAAAACCGGCGCGGCTTCGGTGCCGCCGGCCTTCATCCAGGCCAGGCCCTGGGCCTTGTAGATCTTCGCCTGGGCCTCCAGCTCCTCGATCTGCCTGCGGGAATAGGGGGTCCCCATCAGCTCCGCGGGTACCACCAGGGCCTTTACCCCGCCCCCGGGGAGACTGATCCCCCCGGCAGCGGCGGCGGCGCGCTCCTCCTCCCCCCGGGCCAGGGCGTCGGTAAAGGCCCGGAAGCCCCCCCCGGCAACGTAGGGACCGAAGTCCCGCAGCTCCAGGCCGAACCGGAGATCCGGCTTATCGGTGCCGTACCGTTCCATGGCCTCCTCATAGGAAAGCCGTCTGAACCGGGGGGGCAGTTCCACCCCCAGGGTCTTTTTGAAAACATGATGAAAAAGCCCCTCGGTTACCGCGAGGATATCCTCCCGGCTCACAAAGGACATCTCTATATCTATCTGGGTAAACTCGGGCTGCCGGTCCCCCCGGGCATCCTCGTCCCGGTAGCACCGGGCGATCTGAAAATACCTGTCGAACCCGGAAACCATGAGCAGCTGCTTGTAAAGCTGGGGGGATTGGGGCAGGGCGTAAAATTTGCCCGGGTAGAGCCGGGAAGGCACCAGGTAATCCCGGGCGCCCTCGGGGGTGGATCTGATAAAGGTGGGGGTTTCGATCTCGTAAAAGCCCTGGGAAATCATCCATTCCCGGACCGCGAAGGCCGTTTCGTTCCGCAGCCGGATCCGCCGCTGCATTCCCCCGGAACGAAGGTCCAGGTAGCGGTACCGCAGGCGCAGATCCTCCCTGGCGTCGGAAACCTCATCAATTTGAAAGGGAAGCGCCTCCGCCCGGTTCAGGATAACCAGTTCCCTGGCGGCCACCTCGATCTCCCCGGTGTCCATGCCGGGGTTTACCATGGAATCGGGCCGGGGACGAACCAGCCCCTCCACGGCGACGCAGTATTCGTTCCGCAGTTCCGCCGTAAGGGCCGCCAATTCCGGGGAGGCCCCCGGGGCCGCCTCGTTCAAATCCACCACCACCTGGGTAATGCCGTAGCGGTCCCGGAGGTTGATGAAGGAAACCCCCCCGTGGTCCCGTTTGCGGTGTACCCAGCCGTTCAAGGTTACGATCTTACCCGCATCGGCCAGCCGCAGGGCCCCGCAGGTGGCGGTTCGCTTATGTAGTTCCATAATTCGACTATAGCCCCAGGACAAGGGCGTGGCAATACCAGGCAGCAATTCTCTATATTACCCGTCGGAAAGAGAAGGGACACCATAGAAATTTTTCAGGGGTCCTGTCAGGGGGTAAAGGCCCTCCTGGCGGAGGACCCTTTCCCCCTGCCACCCCCTGGAACCTTTTTGGGCGTCCCTTCGCTGGTCAGTAACGCAGAAAATTACTGGCTCATCAAGGAAAGGGAGGAAAAAATCCGGTAAATTAAGGATAATTTGTCGGATTTTTGTGATTGAAGAAGCATTTTTTTGAAACTTTGAATTACTGATCTGTTGCCAGGGTATCAGCGTTTACTTCTCAAGGACCAGGATATTACCAGAATATTGAAGAATTTTTTAACCCCAAAGGCAAAAAGTCGAAGAAAGACACATGAAATAACACTTTGTTTCTTCCATGTCTGTACTTTTTCAGAGTTGTGGTTGGTCTTTTTTTCAAAATTATATGACTTTGGGGGCATTTTGATAGTCAAAAAAGTAAACGCCGATGCCCTGTCTGCTGCCGTATAGGGGGCAAGGATCTTCCGGCATTTGTACCAGTGAGCCTGAGAATGGTGATGATCTCATCGGTATAGGCCCGCTGTCTCTACGGTTTGCGGGCCGTTTTTTCTCTGGCTTGAACTTGACCGCCTTCCCATTACCATAGACCAGGATTTCTCTGACCGGCTTGCCACCGAGGAGGCGGATTTCCGGTGATACTCGGTCAGCCGAGTAGATTCGTTGAGTAATGTCGACTTTGTTTTTTGAGTTATCGCCTGATACGGGGTTGAATATTCTTTGGTTATCGCCTGTTTCTCTTTCTTGGTTAACCCCATTGGGACGCCCTCCCTTGAGCGTCCTCAGTGTAAATTAGGTAACATTTTCAATATGATGTATAAGCACTTTTCGGAACATTTTAGATGAGACAATGCGTCCTCTTGAATTATTTCCTGCCCACGTCAAATTCATCGGCAAGGAGTGGGTGGGTTTCCAAGGTCCGCAAGGCCACGACAAGCCCCGAATTCCCTGCCAGTAGCTGATGGGCTTCCCTGGCCTTTTCGCGGAGGCCAAGACGGAATTGGGACGGCGCTATTAAAGCTACAACCCAGTCCTCCTCCAGTAGGAGGTTTACCGGGCTGTTGACGCACTCATGGAGCTAAACCACCGAAAGGACCGCATGGGGAAGCAGTCCCTCACTACTGCCTCCGTGTGAACATACCTAGTACCCGGTAACTCTTAAAGCTTTACCGGTAATGAAGAACATGGTAGTATTCCAGCGGGAGGAATACTACCATGACAAGAACCATACGGAACATTGAATTAAGCCCGGAAGAAC
>JAISFT010000070.1 GCA_031263435.1 Treponema sp.
CCCCCCCCCCCCCCCCCCCCCCCCCCCCCCCCCCCCCCCCCCCCCCCCCCAAGTAAAAAGATTTCACTTAGACCCTTTAACATAGGTATATTTTAGATGCCTTTTTCCCGGATGTCAACGCGATTTTTTTCCGTGATTTTTTTCCCGGGAAACGCATAAATCTACCGGGGACATAGAAGAATATGAGCCGAGGCTAAACGGCCGCAGTATATTAACATTACAAGAAAAAGCGTCAGATTTTACGAAAGAAAAGCACCGGCTACGGGAGCGCAAGGGATAGAAGCGGAAATACCGCAGACCCCCGGCCCCGGCACTCCCCCCGCCACAGCAATCGTGGAGAAGATCCACAGCTTTCCAGTAAATGCGTTTCCCCGGTTCTGTGGTCGGCTCTGCCGACACGTTGGAGTGGGTCAAGTTTAGCCTTTGCTGTAAGGAAGAAAGATATATGAAGGGTATAACGTTGTAGGCTGGTTTGGGCCGGGGGTCGAGGAATTGAAGCGGATAGCCCGGTCCCCGGAGCGTGGCAGCCGAAGGCTAACCTTCGGCTGCCTTAGCGGAGGGGATGCGCCCATAAAATCCACAGGTTGAATAATGTCTTAATCTACGCCAACAGCACGGAGCGGGTCAGTGTCTTTTCCGCCGCCTCCCCCAGGAGTTGTCCGATGATCGCCGCGGCGAAGGCCCCGGCGGTTCCGGCCCCCCGGCTGGTGATAAGGCTGCCGTCGATCACTACCCGGTCTTCCTTCCAGGCGCCCTGGGAAAGGTCCTTTTCCATCCCCGGATAGCAGGTGAAGCGTTTCCCGTCCAGAAGCCCCAGGGGGGCCAGGACCAGGGCCGGGGAGGCGCAGATGGCGGCTACGACCTTGCCGGCCTGGGACATGGCCTTGAGGAGGGCCCCGGTGTCCCGGGAGGCCGCAAGGTTCGAGGCTCCGGGCAGGCCCCCGGGGAGCACTACCGCGTCCAGGCTTTGGCAGAGCCGGGTTAGATCCCCGGCCCGGCATATCAGTTCCCCCAGGGTTGTATCCGCCTTTACGGGGATGCCGTGGGAGCCGGTAAGGGTCTGCCCTTCCCCAATGGCGGCGCTGCAGACTTCCAGCCCCGCCCGCCGCAGATAATCGAGGGGAGTCACCGCCTCCACTTCCTCAAAGCCATCGGCCAACAGGATAAGCGCCTTCCGAGCCATGATGATCCTCCGTGTATATAGTGTAGTATGTAGTGTAGACGGCTGTAGTGTAGACCGGCTTGACAAAAATGCCAACATACGGCAATGTACGCAGACTTAAATTGGGATATTCACTTGTAAGTCCGGCTTTTTTATATAATCTGGGTAATCAGTACCATAATGCCGGACGGATTGTTTTGATCCCGTATAACCAGGCAGGGAGAGGGACATGGAACAGACCTTCGTTGAAAGAATGGAGAAATCGCTGACGGACCTTAAAACAGAGATTATCTCGAATCTGATAGTCAACAATGAGGATTTTAAGGAAATTGTGGAGGGCATGGACCCCAAAGATCTGGCGGACATTGCCTCCGATGACATAGATCGCAAGATGATCGAGGCTATCGGCTCCCAGGAGCTGAAACGGCTCCGTTTGATCGATTCGGCCCTTACGCGGATCCAGCAGGGCAAGTACGGGCTCTGCATCAAGTGCGGCAAACGGATACCCCAGGAGCGGCTTGAGGCGATTCCCTATGCCCTGATGTGTATTGAATGTAAGATCGCCGAGGAACGCCGCAACCGCTAGATCTCCCGCACTGTCCAGCGGGGGCGGCCGGCTTCCCTGCCTGCGAACAGGGCCGTTTCGGTATAACCTGCCTGCCGCATCATCTCCAGGGCCTCACCGTAATGGCCGTCCAGGTCTTGGGCCCGGTGGGCGTCGGCGTTGATGAGGGCGGGGACCTTGTTCTCCCGGAAGAGCCGCAGCATGGCAAGGGAGGGGTAGGTTTCGTCTACCGTACCCCGGTTCAGGCCGCCGGTGTTTACTTCCACCACCATGCCGGGGCGGGCCCCCGCCAGGGCGGCGATTTCCGCCGTCCTGCGAAGGTAGGCGGGGCTCCGGGGATCGAAAAAAGCCCCCCCGGTTCCGGGGGGCCGGTTGTTTTTCTTGACCAAGTCCGCATGGCCCAGGATATCGAAGCCCCCGGCGCGGATCATGGCGGCCACCTGGTCCCAATAGCAGTGCATCAGGGCCTCTCCGTCGCCGCCGAAACCTTCTTTCAGGCCCCGGTCCAGTTCTTCCCGGCTGCCGTCCACCGTAAAGGGGGCCGAATGGGGGGGAATGAGGTAATGGACCGATCCGATGAGGTAGTCCAGCCCCAGATCCCGGTAGTCCTGGTCCGCGGGGCCCATGAGGCCGCCGATATAATCAACCTCCAGGCCAAGGTAGACAGAGAGCTTTCCCTGCCAGCGGCCGCGGGCTTCCCGTACCGCGTCAAGGTAGTCCTGTAAACGGTCTTCCGGCAACTGCCAGTCCGAGGGGATGCCGGTTTTTTTGGTGATGGGCGCGTGGGCGCTGAAGCCCAGGGAGACCAGGCCCTTTTCCCAGGCCCGGCGGCAGCAGGTTTCCACATCATCATGGCCGTCACAAAAAAGCGTATGGGTGTGGAGGCAGGAAAGGCCGGAATATTTTTTCTCCGCCAGGTAGCGGTCCGCCGCGGCCCGGAAACGGGCAAAGGACCGCCCAAGTTCCGGGGCCAGGTTCTGTACTGCCGCGGGGTCCTCGTTTCTGCAGGCCTCTTCCCAGCGGGCCGCCGCGTCCCCCAGATCCAGGGCGCTTAAGTTCCGGGCACTGCCCTTGAGGGTGTGGGCCTCCCGCAGGGCGGTTTCCCAGTCTTCCTTTTCTGCCAGGGACGGGACATCCGTCAACTGGCGCTCCGTCCGTTCCATGAACCGCAGCAGGAGGGATTTGACCAGATCGGTATTCCCCATAAAATTTTCAACCAGTTCCCCGGCGGAAAAAATCCGGGCCCCGTCTTTTTCCGCGCCGCTGTTTTCCGGGAAATTTCCGTTCTCCATTGGTACATCTCCCTGCTTTTGCATCAGCCTAAAGATTAAAAATCGGGATTGAGAATCTCGATTGCCCGCTTAAAAATATCCTGCGGTTTAATGGGCTTGGTTAAATAGCTTTTTATTCCCATCTGAAAAGCCCGGACCACGGTATCCCGCTGGGTTACCGACGACAGAATAACTACCGGCGGAGAATCCTTGCGGGTACTCAGGATTTTAAGGACCTCGAAACCGTCCACCTTGGGCATCAGAAGGTCGAGGAACAGCAGATCGAAATTCCCGTCCGCAAGGCCGGCGAGGTATTCGCCGCCGTTGGAAAAGACGCTTACCGGAACGCCGATCTTTTCAAAGGTATTTTTGACAAGCTCCCGAATGACATAATCATCATCTACCACAGCAATTCTGCGGTTTTTAAGGGATTCCCGCAGCATGTCCATGCTGGGTTTTTTCGGAGAGACTACCGCATCAAAGCGCATCTGGAAAGATTCGCCGCCGCCGGATTCGGCGGCGCAGAGTACCCGGTCCCCCAGGATCTCGGCGATTCGCAGGGTGTCTTCGGGATTTACCTCCTTCAAAAGGCCCCCGACCGCATCCTGCAGGGCAGCAACCACGAGGATCTCGCGGTAGTCGCTCTGGCTTTCGATAAACTGTCTGACAAAGGGATCCCGGGTAAGTACCCGGATGTACCGGGTTTTTGATTTACAGGACCGGATGATTGTTTCCAGAAGTTTTTGCAGATTCGGGGTGTCGGAAAAGCCAAGTTTGGTATCGCTGATCATAACAATAATCTTTGGAACAACGATTTCGTATAAATCAATGAGTTCGCGGATCTTAAAATAAAGCAGGTCCAGTTTATCCCGGTTGAGGCCCTTGGAAATTTCAACAAAGATAATGTCCTCGTTGACATGGGCTTCCACAACCCCGGGGCCGGTATCCATATTTTTGAACTTGATATGCAGGGCCTCCGCGATGGTGCCAAAAAGGAGTTCCGGGCTTACGGGTTTGGTATACACCTTTTTTACGTTGTAGGCTAAAAGTTCAAAAATCCTTTTTTGATCGATCTTTCTGGCCAGGAGAATTACGGGAATATTTACGGTATTGGGGTTCATTTTTTTCTGTTTAAGGATTTCCAGATAATCATCTCCGCCCATGTTATAGTCCAGAATCATCAGGTCCGGGGTTCCGTTTCGTACTTTGGAGCATCCTTCAAGAATATTTCTGGCTAGATCCACGTCTATATCATTTTCTATTAGTTTAAGGTTAAAATATTCTCGTAACAGGGGTGATTCATCAACGACCAGGACCTGTTTCATCTCACCTCTCCCCGGGAGTTCGCTGCGCTTCGCCCATTAACCGGTTTTTTTGCATGTCTGTAAAGACCGATGTACAAGGGGCCGCCCGCAAAGTGTAATCGCTAAGCGCCCCGGTAGGCAAGCGCAGGGTAAGCCAGGGCATCGGCGTTTACTTTTGTACAAAGGTCTGTGTGGCGGGGGAGTGCGGGGGCCGGGACACAGCCCGGGAAAACGCTTGTAGAGTCTGCCTTCGCTAT
>JAISFT010000138.1 GCA_031263435.1 Treponema sp.
CGGGCCGGCAGGGGCAGCGTTGCGCCCGAAGGGCGGCGGCAGGATGCCGCTGTAACTGCGGCTCTCCGCCTGTGGCGGAGAGATGGATTTTGCCACAGGCAAAATCCAAGGCCAAAAACCGGCAAGGATGCCGTTTGCCGGCACAGCCGGGCCGGCAGGTTGCGCCCGAAGGGCGGCGCCAAGGATGGCGCTGTAACTGCGGCTCTCCGCCTGTGGCGGAGAGATGGATTTTGCCACAGGCAAAATCCAAGGCCAAAAACCGGCAAGGATGCCGGTTTTTGGCCCGCGCAAGGGATAGAAGCGGAAATACCGCAGACCCCCCCCCAGCCATTAGCTGTCCTATCCCTCCTCCTCCGTAGAGACCCGCCTATAGGTGTACAGCGGGGCTGGGGAAGAGACCGGGAAAATATTTGGAAGTCCCTGCCGTAGCGTATCGGAGATACGAAGTATCGCAGATAGCGGAGGCA
The DNA here is from genome assembly GCA_031263435.1 of Treponema sp. Next base: position 468 of record JAISFT010000138.1, read on the forward strand.
GACTCTACAAGCATTTTCGGGATTCTCCCGCCCGGGATTTTTCCCAGCCCCGCTATACACATATTGGATGGGTCGAGGAATTGAAGCGGATAGCCCGGTCCCCGGAGCGTGGCAGCCGAAGGCTGCCTTAGCGGAGGGGATGCGCCCAAAAAACAAAGATTCCCGGGACCCTGCCCTGTCAGTCTCAGGTAGCCCTGTTTTATATAATCGCTTATACTGGTATCATGATCCCCGGTTTTTCGTGGCTGTTCCATAAGATTAAGGTATACGCGCTGGTGGGGGAAAGCGGTACGGGCAAGAGTTTCCGGGCCAAGCTGGTGGCCCAAAAACACGGGATCGATTATATCATCGACGACGGGCTGCTGATCAAGGACAACCGGATTCTGGCGGGACATTCGGCAAAGACCGAAAAGACTTTTATGGCCGCGGTTAAGGTGGCCCTTTTTGACGACAAGGGGCACCGGGACGAGGTTGCCCGGAGATTTCAAAGCGAAAAGATCCGCAAGGTTCTTATTCTGGGGACATCGGAGAAAATGGTGAACAAGATTGTCTTCCGGCTCCAACTGCCTATGCCTGCAAAGATTATCAAGATTGAGGATATAGCTTCCCAGGATGAAATTGAAAAGGCTATCAGGACCCGCAAGATCGAGGGGAAGCATGTTATTCCGGTGCCGTCTATCGAGGTAAAGCGGAGCTATCCGAATATTTTTTACGATGCTATCCGGGTACTGCAGAAAAAAAAGAAAACCACGGGGATCAGTCCTGCGGGGGCGAATCTGGGTTCCGGTAGAATCGGCCCTATACCAAAGGTGCTGGAAAAATCCGTGGTCCGCCCGGAGTACTCCAAACGGGGCAAGGTGATTATCACGGAGGCGGCTCTGAGCCAGATGGTGATCCACTGCGTTGATGAGTACAACAGTGAAATTCGCATCAAGAAAATTGCGATTAAGGATGATGAGATAGGCTACCGGCTGGTGATTACCATTGATGTGCCCTACGGGATACAACTGGGGGGGAATATCCATGAACTGCAGCAGTACATTATTGACAACATCGAGCGGTATACCAATATTCTTATCGAAGAAGTAAATATCATTATTGACAAGATTATACAGTAATGGTTTGACGGTCTGCGGCATGGCAGGCTGTACGGGGAGGGTTTATGCGGCATTTTTTTTGTTTGACAGTAATGCTAATGGCTTTGTTCAGCCGGCCCTGCGGGGGTTTTGGGCAGGAGCTGCTGATCACGGACCACTATGAGATCCGCGGCGCGGACCGGGAGGGGATGGAGTGGATCGCCGCGGACCTGGAGGGGCGCTTTGCGATCTACACCCGGCTCTTTCGTTTTAATCCCCAATCCCTTGCGGCGCCTCTGAAGGTGCGTCTGATTGACGATGCGGCGGTCTACGGCGACCTTACCGGCAGGCTGGGGGAAGGGAGCGTCGCGGCGCTGTACCTCCACTACCGCCAGGAGGATCGCCGGGAACTGGTGATCAACTACGGGGAGGGGACGGGCTGGGAACGGGCCCTCCCCTACCAGTCTTTTGTGCAATACCTGCGTTCCTTTATTGCCAATCCTCCTACCTGGATAATGGACGGATTCTCCATTTATTTCAGCACCCTGTCCATCGAAGGGGGCGAGCTGGCCTATGCCGAAAATCTTTCCTGGCTGGACCGGGTTAAGGAACTGCCCGCGGTCCCGGTCCGGGACATCCTTCTTTTGAATGTCCAGGACAGCGATGTTGTGCTTTCCCGGGATGATTACAGCGGCCTTTCCTGGGCCCTGGTATCCTTTTTCCTTAACAGCGGGGATGATGAGTACTTCCGTTCCCTGCTGGAATGTTTCCTGCTCCTCTCCCCCGATGCCGGTTTAACGGAAAACTCCACGGTCCTGGCGGAATGGATTGGGAACTGGAACGGTTTTGAAACCCTGAACCGGGACTACCATGCCTACATTGCGGCCCGGAAGACTTTTCCGGAACTGATGGACGAAGGCCGCCGGGCCTATGGGGAAGGGGATCTTAACCGGGCGGAACCGGCCTTTGTCGTGGCACGCGATCAACGGCCCGGCCACTATGCCCCCTATTATTACCTGGGGCTTATCGCCTACGGCAGGGGGGACTGGGACCGGGCGGATCGGTACTACAACTCCAGCCTTGAGCGGGGGGCCGAGAGCGCCCTGGTCTACTATGCCCTGGGGCTTAACGCCGCTGCCGCGGAACGGGATGACCGGGCTGTGGAATTCCTGCAGCTTGCCATTGACGCGGATCCGGTCCGCTACCGTGAAAGGGCCAATGTCCTGCTCAGGCAGTTGCAGGCCCGCCAGCAGCCATGACATCGTCAATCATGACGCCGTCAGCTATGACGCCGTCAATCATGACGGCGGAGCAAAAAACGGCCCTGGCCGGGTTTCTCGACACCGCCGGCGATTGCCTTGGGGACGGGTACAGGCGGCCCAGGGAAAACTACGCCTTTACCGATGACGCGGCCGGCGTCTCGCACCCGGAGCAGGGGGCGGCCGCCGCGGCGGGGGGGCTGTCGGCGGAGGGGGGGAGCCCGGCGGCTTCTGCGGCAGCGGCGATTTCCTCCGGCGGGACGCTGGAGGAAATCGCCGCAGAGGTCCATGCCTGCCATGCCTGCCCGCTGGGGGCCGGCAGGACCCATGCCGTCCCCGGCGAGGGGGTAAAAAACCCGCTGGTCCTGGTCATCGGCGAAGGGCCCGGCCAGGACGAGGACCGCACGGGCCGGCCCTTTGTGGGCAGGGCGGGGCAGCTCCTCGACAAGATGCTGGCCGCCATCGATCTGCGGCGGCAGGAGAACTGCTTTATTGCCAATGTGGTCAAGTGCCGGCCCCCGGAAAACCGGGACCCCGCGCCTGAGGAGGCCCAGGCCTGCCGGCCCTTCCTGAACCGCCAGATAGCCTGCCTGCGGCCCCGGATGATCCTCTGTGTGGGGAAGGTTGCCGCCAACCTGCTCCTGGGAAACGAGGAATGGGCCGCCATCGGGAGTCTGCGGAGCCGTTTTTTTGAATACCCTGCGGAGCCTCCTATTCCGCTGTTGGCCACCTACCACCCCAGCGCCCAGTTACGGAACGAGAATCTTAAGCGGCCGGCCTGGGAAGATTTGAAACTGCTCCGTTCCCGGCTTGAAGAACCGGCGCCCGGCAGCCTCAAAAACACCTGATGGCCCCCTACCTGGAACTGGTCTTCGATATTCCCGCGAACCAGCGCTTTACCTACCGGAACCGGGAGCCCGCCCCGCCCCGCAAAGGCGCCGGGGCCTCCGGCGCCAAGTCCCCCGTCGCTAAGTCCCTTGGCGTCAAACCTTCTGGCGTTAAGTCCTCCGGCGAAGCGGTAACCGGTCAGCGGGTCATGGCGCCCTTCGGCAAACGGGACATCCTGGGCTATGTTGTCGCCGAGCGGGAGGAAGCCCCGGCGGATCTCAAGCCCCAAAGCATCCGGGAGATCCGCCGTGTGGTAGACAGCGAATGTACCTTCGGGGAAGAGGATATCGTCTTGGCGGAGTGGATCGCCGCCTATTACCTCTGCGGCCTGGGGGAGGCCCTGGCCGCGATGATTCCCTCGGGCAGAAGGCCCGGCTCCTACCCTACCCTGTACGGGGAGGGGGAAGAAATTGCCCCCGCGCCGCTGGAACTCTCCGCGGAACAGCGGGAAGCCCTGGAAACCATCACCGCCCCCCGGAGCGCCGAAACCCCGATGTTCTACCTCTACGGCATCACCGGCTCCGGGAAGACCGAGGTGTTCCTCCGGGCTGCGGAGGACACCCTGAACAGGGGAAAATCGGTGATCTACCTGGTACCGGAGATCGCCCTGACCCACCAGACCGCGGAGGCCATCAAGGCCCGTTTCGGCGCGCTGGCGGCGACCCTCCACTCCGGCATGAGCCCCAGCGCCCGGCTTTCCGAGTGGATGCGGGCGCGCCGGGGGGAGGTCCGCATCGTGGTAGGCCCCCGGAGCGCGGTCTTTGCCCCCCTTAAAGACCTGGGGCTCATCATCATTGATGAAGAACATGACGGTTCCTATAAATCGGGAAACACCCCCCGCTACCACGCCCGGCAGGCGGCCATGCGGCGCCGGGCGATCTCCGGGGCCCTGCTCCTCATGGGATCCGCCACCCCCTCGGTGGAGGCATGGAAGCTCATGGGGGAGGGGCAGATACGGCGGCTCAACCTTTCCCGCCGCCTGGCGGGGGGGGACCTGCCGGAGATCTCCGCGGTAAGCCTTGAAGGGGCCGGGGGCTGTCTTACCCCGCAGCTCAAGGAGGAGATTCTCAAAACCGCCCGCATGGGCCGTCAGACCATCCTGTTCCTCAACCGCCGGGGCTTTGCCTACTTTTACCACTGCCCCTCCTGCGGCTTCGAGCTGACCTGTAAGCACTGTTCCGTGTCGCTTACCTGGCACAAGGACAGGGGCCGGGCGATCTGCCATTACTGCGGCTATTCCGAAGCCCCCCCGGGGGCCTGCCCCCGCTGCGGCTCCCTTGAAGCCGGTTTCAGGGGTTTCGGCACCGAGATGATCGAGGAAGAACTGGTCCGCACCTTCCCGGAACTGAAAATCCGCCGGGTGGACGCGGACTCGGTGGCCGGGGGCGGCCTTGAGGAAACCCTGGGGATGTTCCGCGCCGGTATGATAGACATACTTCTGGGCACCCAGATGGTAGCCAAGGGCCTGAACTTCCCCAGGGTACGCCTGGTGGGGGTCGTCCTGGCGGATACGGGGCTCCACCTGCCGGATTTCCGCGCCGCGGAGCGAACTTTTTCCCTGCTGGTCCAGGTGGCGGGCCGGGCCGGGCGCTACTTTCCCGACGGCAAGGTGATCATCCAGACCTTTAGAATGGGAGATCCGGTGATCGAAAAGTCCGCGGCCCTGGATGTGGAAGGCTTTTTCCGGGCGGAGATTGCCCAGCGCAGGGTTCTGAATTTCCCCCCCTACTCCCGGCTCATCCGTTTTAACCTGCGGTCCCGGGACCCGGTCCGGGCGGACAAGGCGGCCGGCAGGCTTGCCAATCTGGCCCGTCCCCTGCTCCCCCCCGGCGCCGATATACTGGGCCCCGCCGAATGCCCCATCGGGATCATCGCCGGGAACCACCGCCGCCACCTGATCCTCCGGGGCCCCGGCATGGGCCCCCTCCACAACGCGGCGCAGACAGCCCTGCTCCGCTACAACAAGGGCAGGGACAGCCGGGTTTATCTGGAAGTAGATGTAGACCCGGTGAGTCTCTTATAGTTATACTTAATATATGAAGCATATTTTTACATGGTCCGTTTTATTCCTTCTGCCTGTTATGGGGCTTTTTTCCCATCCCGACTATTACCTGACGCTTCGGGATGCCATTTTCGCCCAGGAATTAAACGCCGACAGAATCGCCCCCCTGTACCGGGATGCCGTAGCAAAGGCCCAGGAAACCCTGAGGGGCCGGGAACTCTACACCATGCTGTCCCGCTGCGAGTACATGATGGGCAGAGCGTATCAGGAAGATCAGCGCAAGGATGAGGCTATCCGTTGTTATGAAAACGGCGTTAGCTGGGCGGAAAAGGCCAACGCGGAAGCGCCCAGCGCCGACGGCTATGAAATGATAGCCTCAAACATCGGACAGCTCTGCATGTTACGATCCACATTCTGGGTCATGGCTAACGGTCTTAAGGTCGAACAAAATGCGAAAAAAGGACTAAAACTCGATGAGCGCCACGCCGCCTGCATGTACCTGATCGCATCGCGCTGGGCCTTTGGTCCCAACCCCTTTGGCAATCCCCGGCGCGGCGTTACCGAATTGCAGGCGATGCTTAACGGAACCGCCGATTTGGACAGGGACAATTACTTCAACATATATTCCGGCATCGGTTACGCGTATCTCAGACTGGAAAACAAGGCGGAGGCCGCCGTCTGGATAACCAGGGCCCTTGAAATATATCCCACCAATAAATTTGCCCTTGGTCTTTTGCGGGAAACCGAAACCTAAACCGAAAAGCTGGACTTAATGATCATCGTTTTTGTCGAAGATAATTACAAAAATCTGACCGATGGAACTTCAATCTCTGCCCATCGTTTTCGGGACGAGCTTATCAAACGGGGACATACGGTTCGGGTTCTTGCCATAGATATATCCGGCGAAGATATGTACTGCCTTAAAGAACATTATGTTCCCCTGGTCAGCGAAGTTGCCAGCAAAAACCGCATGCATTTTGCAAAATACGATGAAAAAATCGTGCGCCGGGCCTTTGAGGGCGCCGACATAGTCCACATCTTTTTCCCCTGGCAAATCGCAAGAAAGTGCTGCGCCCTTGCCGAAGAAATGGGAATCCCCGTGTCGGGCGCCTTTCACTGCCAGCCTGAAAACGTTACGTACAACATGATGATAAAACTCTTTGAGCCCGCGAACGTATTTCTTTACTTTCTGTTCAAACTATGGTTTTACCGCATGGTCGATAATATCCACTGCCCCTCGCTTTTTACAAGCCGGGAACTGCTGAAGCACAAATACTACGCGCGGCTCCATGTTATTTCCAACGGCGTATCCGGCGTTTTTAAGCCGCCGGATACGCCCGTTCAAAAAACCGACGACAGAATCCGTATTCTTATGATTGGGAGAATCGCCGAAGAAAAACGGCAGGATCTTATTATCAAGGCGGTAAATATTTCCAAATACCGCGAAAAAATCGAAGTCTTTTTCGCGGGTCAGGGTCCGATGGAAAAACGGTTTATCCGCTACGCCGGCAGGCTTCCCAATAAACCGCGCTTTGAATTCGTACCCCAGGAACAGCTTATAGACATTATATACAAAACCGACATTTACATCCACGCTTCCGATGCCGAAATTGAGGGCATAAGCTGTCTTGAGGCCATTTCCTGCGGCAAGGTTCCGATAATATCGGACTCAAAAAAATCCGCGGCTTCCCAGTTTGCCCTGGACGGGCGGAGTCTTTTCAAAAAGGGGAATTACCGCGATCTGTGTACAAAAATAGAATACTGGATTGAACACCCCGCCGAAAAGAAGCAGATGGAAGCCGAATATGCCGGGCTCGGCAGGAAGTACAGCATCGATCATTCAATCGACAAGATAGAAAAGATGTTTGACGATACCATAAAAGGGTACCGGACCAATAAGATGATCCTGAAAAGCGCGGAAATGCGGAAATATTACCGCAAGGTCCTCCGGGGAAACCGGCTCAAGGAATTCTTCTGCGCCGTATTTTACTATGCCATTATCATCCCCCTTTATATTTTTAATTATGTGTGGTACGGCCTTACCATAAAAAACAGAAGCGTGTTAAAAAAGATCAAAAAAACCGGGGCCATCGTAGTCTGTAACCACGTTCACCAGATGGACTGTACCGCCTGCGCCGTGGCCCTTGCCTGGCGCAAATTACTGTTTGTAAGCCTTCCGTCGAATTTCAAGCTGGGACTCGCCGGTATTTTTGTAAGCATCCTGGGTTCGGTTCCCACGCCCTCAGGGCCAAAGGAAACCCAGATTTTCGTTCAGACCCTTTCAAAGTTACTGCGGCAGAGACGGCTTGTACTTTTTTATCCCGAGGGGGAACGTAAAAATTACCATACGGAAATACGCGATTTCCACCGGGGTTCGTTCTATCTTTCGGTTGACGCGCAGATGCCCGTAGTTCCCCTGCGTATCGTTTTTCGCAAGCCGGACGGCATTTGGAAGTTTTTCAAAAAAAAGCCCTGCTTTACGCTGGTCATTGGCGAACCGCTCTACCCCGATCCCCTGCTGTCCCCAAAAGCCGCCGTTGACGACATTCAAAACCGGGTTCGGGAAAGCATGTCCTCCCTTTCATAACTCCCCCGCTGCAGAATAACCAGGTAAAGATTTTTATTTTTTTGGGCGCATCCGCCGCCCGCTTCGCGGGCGGCGGACCGGGCTATCCGCTTCAATTCCTCGACCCATCCCATACGTGTATAACGGGGCTGGGAAAAATCCCGGGAAACTGCTTGTAGAGTCTGCCTCCGCTATTTTCAATACGCTACGGCAGGGAATTCCAAATATTTTCCCGGTCTCTTCCCCAGCCCCACAATACACCTATAGGCGGGTCTCTACAGAGGAGGAGGTAGAGGACGGCCAATGGCCGGGGGGGTCTGCGGTATTTCCGCTTCTATCCCTTGCGCTGCACAAAAATGGCATCCATGCCATTTTTGAGCTGTAAGTTTTTTGCGAAGCAAAAAACTTTGCAACCTATTCTCGCCGGCATCCATGCCGGCCCGGCTATCGCCATTTGGCCTTGGAAGTTTGCGCTACGCGCAAACTTCAGCATTTCTCCGTAGCCCATGCCATTTTTGAGCTGTAAGTTTTTTGCGAA
>JAISFT010000160.1 GCA_031263435.1 Treponema sp.
CGGCTGTTTTGGACTTGAATAAACACCCCCCTTTCGATAGAGTCTAAATATTGTTGTTCTTTACGGAGATATGTAGATGAATGTTCTTAGTATCGTCCTGTTGGTGCTTTTTATAATTACCGCTATCCTGCTTATCCTTCTGGTGCTGGTTCAGAACGAGGAGGGGGACAGTATGGGGGGTATTTTTGCGGGGGGGGGCGGTTCCGCCTTTGGTTCCCGGGTCGGTAATGTGCTTACCAGGACCACCACTGTGCTGGGTACTCTGTTTCTGGTCCTGAGTCTGGCTCTGGCTTTGATTAACCGGGGTCCCGGGGCCTCCGGCGGGGTTGAGGCCGAGGGGCTCAGGCTGAGTTCGGAAGCGGCGGGTACATGGCTGGACGAGGAGCTGAATCCCCCGAATGAACCGCTTGTAAATGAACTGGCGGGAGATGAACCGGTTGGAAGCGCCGGGGAAGAGTCCATGGAAACCGAAGTTCCCGGGACTTTTGAATAGGCCGGCAGGAGGTTCCATGTTCCTGCACGAGGTGTTCCCGGTCAGATGTATCAAGATTGGTTTGGAGGCAGAGGACAAGGAGGAGGCCTTTGAGGAAATGGTGGACCATTTCTGTCAGGCCACCGGGAACAACGCCCGGGAGGAGATTTTGGGGGCCCTGCGTGAGCGGGAAGCCAAGATGTCCACGGGGATTCACAAGGGTATTGCGGTTCCCCACGGCAAGACCAATGTGGTGGAGGAAGTGCTGGGGATGCTGGGGCTTTCCCGTAAGGGTATTGACTACGACGCCCTGGACGGGGAACCGGTCTACCTGCTCTTTATGATCCTGGCTCCGCAGAAAGATTCGGAAAAGCATCTGCGGATCCTTAAGCAGCTCGCAGAACTCCTGGAAAATCCGCAATTTTATATGGATTTACTCTCTCAAAAGGATCCCCAGGGGGCTTATAATGTTATCTGTAAACATGAAGATATCTTCATTTCCGGGGAATAGCAGGCATGTCGGACCGCGCCGGCAGCAAGACGGCCGCCGCTCATAGCTTCGCCGGGGTCGGCAAGAGCGGTCCGGCTGAAGGGGCCGGTGCGGGCGAAGAAAACATCCTTGGCCATCTTTTGAAGGTCGAGGCCGACGCCGCTTCCCTGGTTGACGATGCCCAGGCGGAGGCGGACCGGCGGATTGCCGAATCGGAAAAACAAAACCGTTCCCGTTACGATGAAGAATACGCCCAAAAAGCCGCAGAGCTGGACAGGGCCTTTGAAGATGAAATTACCCGTATCCGTGCGGACTATCAGGATCAGTTGGAGGCCTACCGGAAGGGTTTGGACCTGATTCCCGTGGATCAGGAGCGTTTTTCGGCCCTTATGGATGAGCTTTTGGCTGGGGAGCCGTATCCGGGGCAAAGCCCTGAGCGGAGCCCGGCGCAAAGTTCTGGGCAGGACCCGGCGCAGAGCTCTGGGCGGCTGTCTCCCCAGGGGCTCTGAACATGGGGCCTCCGCGGAACTTCGGTTCCCGTAATCTGCCGGCCGGGGCCGGATTTATGCCGGGGGCGGGGGAACGGGCCTTTGTGTACGCCAAGGCCTGCGGAATCATGGGGAAATCCTTTGTTGCCAAACGGATCCCCCCGCTGGCCCGCCTGGATCGGCTTTCTGCGCTGGACCGCCTTGTCTTTCCCCAGGGGAGCAGGGAACTGCCGGAGCGGGAACTGCTGCCGGATCTGGAACGGCGAATCACCGACAGGACGGTTTCCCGGATCCTCGCCGTTGTTTCATCCTATTCACGGCCCCCGGAACTCCTTTTGCGTCTGCTGCGGACCTGGGAATACGCGGACCTTAAATCCAGCCTTAACGCGCTGGTGGGCGGGGAGTCTTCGTTTCCCTCATGGACCAGACTGGGGCCCTTTGGGACGGTACGGTTTGCCGCCTACCCGGACCTTTCCGCCATGCTCCGGGGGACGGAATTTGAATTTCTTCTGGACAAGGGGATGAACCTGGTCAAGGGGGGGGATGCGGTAAAGGCCCAGACCGAGCTGGATAAACGTTACTACCGTTCCCTTTGGCAGGCTATGAGGCGGCTTCCGCCGGGGGACCGGATGGTGTCGGAGTGGATCCTGGGGGAGGAAATTTCCCTGCGGAACTGCATCTGGGCCCTGCGGCTGCGGACTTACTACGGTATGTCCGGCCGGGAAGCGGCGGAGCATCTGATGGATATGGACCCACCGAAGGCGGGGAAGGTTCCGATCCCTAAAAAGAAGGGGCCCGCCGCTGGGGTTCCCGGTTCCCTGCTTGCCGATGCCCATGCCATGCTGGAGTTTGGGCTGGATTCCCGCTCCGCCTGGGTGGGCTGGCGGCGGGAACGTTTCCTGAACCCTGAAATTCCCGGCCAGGACTGGGTTGTGAATCCCCGGTACTTCCAGAATGCCGCCGGGGACTACCTTTACAAGCTGGCCCTGCGCAGTTTCCGCCGTAAGCCCTTTTCCATTGACACGGCCTTTTGTTTTATACGGATCAAACAGTACGAAGAAGACCTTTTGATCAGTCTGGCCGAAGGACTGGGCCTGGGTATGACCAGCCAGGAGATATTGGCCCTTTTGGAGGTAGCCCCATGATCCGGCCAAGAAAGATGAAGCATATCGAGCTTACGGTGCTCTCCCGGGATGTGGATCATGTGATCGAGTACCTGGGCCGCCGGGGGATCATGCATTTTTCGGAAAATGCCGGGGCGCAGGACGCCGGGGAAGCGGCGGCAAGGGAAGCTCCCGCGGAAGTTCCGGAACAGGACGCCGGTTTTCAGAACATCGGTCTGCGGGCGGGCGCTCCCGAGGCTCCGGCCCGGTCCGGGAGCGGCGATACGGGCGCTGCGGCCCCCGGTGCGCTTTTCCCCGCGGGGGGGCTCTTTGGTACGGGGCGCCCGGAGCGCCGGACAGCGGATGCCCATTCCCTGGACCATGCGGCCTTCCGGCATATTCAGGACAACCTTGAACGACTCCGCTCCGGCGCGGCCTTCCTGGGCATCGAGCTTCCCGATGAGCCGGAGGAGAACACGATGCTCCCCGGCGAGGCGGAGGAGGTTTTGACCGGCAGGCTCCAGGAAGGGGTAAGCAGTCTTATCGGCCGGGAGAATGAGGCGGTCCAGGAGAAGCGCAAGGTGGAGGAAGCCCTGAACGAGGCCCGGGCCTTTGCCAACCTGAACGCCCCCTTTGCGGATCTTGATCAGCTTTCTTACCTTACTTTGCGGCTGGGCCGTCTGGACCTGAAGGCCCAGGAACAGGTCAGGCGGAGTCTGGCGGACCGGGCGGTGATCATCTCTTTGGGGGAGGGGGAGCGGATTCTAGCGGCCGCGTCCCGGCGGGGCCGTTTTGCCCTGGATTCGGAGTTGAAAAAGGCCGGTTTTATTGCCATTGCTATACCGGAGGGCTACCAGGGTATTCCCCCGGAACTTCTGGAGGGGCTGGAAAAACGGCTGGCCGCGGCGAAGGCGGAACTGGAGAAGGTACAGGCCGACAAGGAAGAACTGGCCGCTGAGAGCAGACCCCAGTTCCGGGCTCTGACGGCCTCCTACCTTATGGCTATTGCGGTGGAGCAGCTTAAAGGCAAGCTTGCGGCCACCCGGAGCATCTATGTCCTTTCGGGCTGGATTCCCCAGGATACGATAACAGGCCTGGTGGAAGACCTTTCCCGGATCACGGAAAAGCGGATAGCCATTCGTACCTTTAGCCCCGAGGAAATGCCGGAGGTTACGGAGGGCCGGGAGAAGGTTCCGGTTTCCCTGAAACACGGCGCCTATGTCAGGGGTTTTGAGGGCATCGTCTTTTCCTACGGCGCGCCCCTTTACGGCACCATCGATCCTACCCCCTTTGTGGCGGTCTTCTTTTCCATCCTCTTTGGAATCATGTTTGGGGATCTGGGGCAGGGCTTTATCCTCTTCCTCCTGGGCCTGCTTGTCGGCCCCCGGGGCTCCCGGGCCCTGAAAAATTTTCGCGGCTACTCGACGCCCCTTATTGCCGTGGGGATCGCCTCGATGATCATGGGGCTTTTGACCGGCGAGATTTTCACCATCGAAGGGCTGCTGGCGGCCCCCACCCGGGCGGTAACGGGCTTTTTTATGGGTATTTTCGGCATTGCCGGGGAAGCGCCGGAGCGGATCCTCCACCTGATGCCCGAAAAGGGCAACATCCTCAGGCTGTTTTACTTTTTTGGTTTTACCATTTCCGTGGGGGTAGTCCTCAATTCCATTGGTCTTGTGGTGAATATTCTGAACCTTCTTTCCCTTAAGCACTACGAAAAGGCGTTTTTTTCCAAAACCGGCCTGGCGGGGCTGTTGTTTTTCTGGTATGCCATCTTTATCGCCATACGCTGTATCGCCGGGGGACGTTTTGCCTGGTTTGATCTGGCGGGTCTCCTGCTCCCGGTCTTCTGTATTTTCTTTGGCCCTGTTTTGTGGCGTCTCGTCTCCGGGGAGCGGCCCATACTGGAAGAGGGGCTCATGGTTTTTGCCATGGAAGGGTTTGTGGAAATTCTGGAAACCCTTTCAACCTATGTCTCCAATACGGTAAGCTTTCTCCGGGTAGGGGCCTTTGCCCTGTCCCATGCGGTGCTTTCGTTTATCGTGTTTACCCTATCGGGCATGGTGGGCCGCGGGGCGGCAACCGGTCCGGTTTTCGCCTTTGTGGTGGTGGTTTTTGGGAACGCCCTTATTATCGTGCTGGAAGGGATGATTGTAGCTATCCAGGTAGTGCGCCTCCAGTATTACGAATTTTTCAGTAAATTTTTTACCGAGACCGGGGTGGCCTTTACTCCCTTCCGGTTCCGCAGGGAAGTGCAGGGCTAATACCGGATTTTGGCGGCGATACTGCCGCTTGTTATAGGAGTGTATATGAAACGTATTGTCGTACTGCTGATGCTGGTTTTGTTTGCCGCGTCGTTTCCGGTCTTCGCCCAGGAAGCCGCCGAAGCCGCGGAGGGAAGTTCCGCGGCCGTACCGGTTTGGAAGTACTTTGCTGCCGCCCTGGCGGTGGGGATCTCCTGTATTGCCGGTGGGATTGCCGTGGGGCAGATCGGATCGGCGGCTATGGGGGCCATGAGTGAGAATCCGGAGCTTGCCGGTAAGGCCATTCCCTATGTCGGACTGGCGGAAGGGATCTGTCTTTGGGGCTTTTTGGTGGGCCTGTTGATAATATTCTTCTGAGTTTTTATGGATTATTTTTTTATCGGTGATCCGGAACTGGTTACCGCCTTCCGTTTTGTGGGTATCGGGGGGAGGGCCGTGGCGGACGCCGATGAGGCGAAGGCCGCTTTTCTTCGGATTACCCGGGGTCTGGATGAGACCACCGGCGTGGTACTTCCCGGGGAAGCGGGGGGCGTATGCCGGGTGCTGATCATAACCGAAGAAGCCGCGGATTGGCTGGGGGATCTCCTGATCGATTGGCAGCTTTCCGACCGGTACCCGCTGATCGTGGAAATTCCCGGCATCCTGGGCCGTCTTCCGGGCCGCAAGACTCTGGTGGATTCGATCCGCGAGGCTATTGGTATTCATGTTTAACAGGTGAGCGATGGAAGAACTACAGTCAACCGAGGTACTGGACCGGGAAATTCTGGAAGATGCCCGGCGCAAGGCCTTTCGTATCCTCAAGTCCGCGGACGATACGGTAAAGTCCAATGCCTTTACGTGGGAAAAAAAGACAGAGAAGGCCGTGGCCGATCTAAAAGGGCGTTTCGAGGAGCGGCGGGATAAGAGTTCTGAGGAAATTATGGCCCGGCTTCCCCTGGATAAACGCCGGGCGGAATCGGAAAAGATTGAACGGCTGGTCAGCGAGGCCCTGGACCTCTGGTACAAGACCCAGAGCCGGGAACGAATTCTTGGACTTTTAGAGGCGGAGCTGCGGCGCCGCCTGGCAGACTGTCCGGAATTTGGGAGCGCTGCCCCGGCCGCGCTTGCCGCCGGGGCATCACCGCGGCGCATCAAAGCCATGTTTTACAAGCTCGGCAGGGAGGAGGGGGAGGCCCTGCTGGCAAAGGTTCTGCCGCCGGGCACTTGGGAAACGGTGGATTACAAGCTGAGCGCAGAAGGCGCGGCCTCTGCTTCCTCCACCGGCGCGGGGGCCGCCATCAGGGCCTCCGGGGTCCTGTCCGGCAAATACCCGGAACTGGTCCTGGACAGCCCCGAAGTGCGGATAAGCGCCTCCATCAACATGCTGGCGGCCGCCCTTTTTGCGGACCGCCGTCTGGAACTTACCGCGGCCCTTATCGGGGAAAACCACCGGATCCTTGCCGGGGGGCCGCAATGATAGAGGGCAGGGTAAAGCGGATCTCCGGCCCCATTATCCGGGCCGAGGGCCTGGGAAGCGCCGGCCTCTTCGATGTGGTAGAGGTAGGGGAGAAACGGATCATCGGAGAGGTTGTCCGCCTGGAACGGGACGAGGCGGTGATCCAGGTTTACGAGGATGATACGGGGCTGCAGATAGGGGCCCCCATATATTCGACAGGCCGGCCCCTTTCGGTGCTGCTGGGTCCGGGCCTTATCGGTACCATCTACGACGGCATTCAGCGGCCCCTGGAGGCCCTTTTCAAACAGAGCGGGGCTTTTATGGAATCCGGTTCCCGGGGGGAGCCTCTGGATTCCCAGAGGGCCTGGCACTTTGTTCCGGAATCTTCGCTGGTAGAAAAACTGCGGAAAGGCGAAGCGGTGGAAGCTGTCCCCGGTCTGACGCTGGGAACAATTAAAGAGACCGAAAGTATTACCTGCAAGATTCTGGCCCCCCCCGGCGTCCGGGGCGGCGCTATTACGGCGCTCTGCGGGGAAGGGGACTATACCATCAACGATACGATTGCCGGGACCAGTCTGGGGGGGGAGATCCCCCTGGCCCAGTGGTGGCCGGTCCGGATGCCCCGGCCCTCCCTGGACAGGCTTTCCCCGGATCAGCCCCTGATTACCGGGGAGCGGGTCATCGACGTGTTTTTCCCCCTGTCCAAGGGGGGGACTGCGGCCATCCCCGGGGGCTTCGGCACGGGGAAGACCATGACCCAGCACGCCATTGCCAAGTGGTGCGACGCCCAGGTGATCATCTACATCGGCTGCGGGGAGCGGGGCAACGAGATGACCGACGTGCTCACCGAGTTCCCCCGGCTTCTGGACCCCCGGACCGGGCGTTCCCTGATGGAGCGGACGATCCTTATCGCCAACACCTCCAACATGCCCGTGGCCGCCCGGGAGGTCTCGATCTACACCGGGGTTACCCTGGCGGAGTTCTACCGGGACATGGGCTACCATGTGGCGATCATGGCGGATTCCACCAGCCGCTGGGCGGAGGCCCTGCGGGAACTTTCCGGCCGCATGGAGGAGATGCCCGCGGAGGAGGGCTTCCCCGCGTACCTCCCCACCCGGCTTGCGGAATTCTACGAGCGGGCGGGCCGGGTCAGGACCCTTTCGGGGCTGGAAGGTTCGGTGTCGATCATCGGGGCCGTGTCTCCCCCGGGGGGGGACTTCTCCGAGCCCGTAACCCAGCATACCAAGCGCTTTATCCGCTGTTTTTGGGCTCTGGACCGGGACTTGGCCAACGCCCGGCACTACCCGGCCATAAGCTGGATCGACAGCTATTCGGAATATGCCGAGGAGCTTAAACCCTGGTGGGAAAAGGTGAACCCCCAGTGGGCCCAGTCCCGGCAGGAGGCCCTGGATCTTTTGAAACGAGAGCAGCGACTGGCGGAGATCGTGCGGCTTATCGGCCCCGACGCCCTGCCGGACGATCAGCGGCTGGTCCTTATCACCGCGGAGATTCTTCGAAACGGTTTTTTACAGCAGAATTCCTACGATGAAGTGGATATGTACTGTGTTCCCGCCAAGCAGATCAGGCTTTTGGAACTTATCATGGCCTTTCACCGCCGGGCTTTGACCTGCATCAAACTGGGGGCCCCGCTGACCAAGATCACCAGTCTCCCCATCCGGGAGAACCTTTCCCGCTTAAAAAGCATGGTTAAAAACGATGAGCTTGGGGGGCTTGAGGATTTTGAACGGGAGATGAAGGCGGGCCTTGAGGAACTGGAACGGAGTTACCGGGACACGGACGGGCTTAGTCTGAGGGAGGTTGTGTCATGAGGGGGGTTGAATACCGGGGTCTTACCCGAATCGAGGGGCC
>JAISFT010000014.1 GCA_031263435.1 Treponema sp.
TCCGTTCCATTCCCCATAACGATTGATTCGTTGTCCCATCGAACTTCTGTCACTTCCGGTATGCCCTGTAATGCCTCGCGGGCCGGTATCATCAGCATGATCTTTTGCGGCAAGAAACAGGCCTTTTGACGGAAGCAATGGAGACATACTCTGTCGCCTTGATAGATCGTTTATACAAGATTGTATCCCATTCCTGCCTTCTTGAGTGCTTGTATAAACAGTTTCTCCGGGAGCAAGGTAACTATTCGCCCCAAAAGGCCCGCCCCAATTATATTGGAGCATTGGTTTTATATATAATTCTGCGTATTTTTTGGGATCAATCCTCGCTTTATTCATTTCAAGAATAACATCTTTTTCTGCGGGTGACAGATAATCAACTTCTGCTGCCGTATCAAGAGCGGGAATATCCCAATTTGCGGTATCGGGATTACCCCTCCTGTTTGGGTTGTTTTGTCCTGGTGATACAGATGCTCCGCTTTGAGATTTAGCGGAAGAATTTGATTGTGAGGAAGTAAATATATCATCCAAATTTATTCCAAGTGTTTCACATGACGCAAGTACAAAACAAACAAAGATCATCAAATTAATTATTTTAGTTTTCATATATTTTCCTCCAAAACAATTATACAATATTTTTTCCCGTTCTTTTCATAAGGATATAGCGTAACGTTATCTTCTTCGCATATTAAAATACACTGCCTCAAAAACATTGTCAACATATTTAACGCCCATGCCATTTGGCCCGCGCAAGGGATAGAAGCGGAAATACCGCAGACCCCCCACCCCGGTGCCTGGCACCTTTTTGGGGGGTCGAGGAATTGAAGCGGATAGCCCGGTCCCCTGTCCTGCGGACTACGGAGCCGGGGATGCGCCCTAAATATAAGATCTAAGGTTTGAATGATGCCTCATCGGATTTATCCCGGGTAGTTCAGGTTTTCGTCCGCGGGGTTTCGGACCACAGCGGCCCAGCGGCGGCACTCCCATTTGGCCATGCCCAGGTTCTGCTCGGACCAGTTGCCGCACTCCGCAGGCTGTGCGCCGGGGATGGGGCCGGAGAAGGCGTCGATCCAGTCCAGCATCTCCCGCAGTACCGGCAGGATGTCCCGGGAATTCAGGTCCCCGGAAACGATAAGGTAAAAGCCCGTGCGGCAGCCCATGGGTCCAAAGTATACGGTCCGGGCCGCCCAGTCCTTGTGGGAGCGGAGGAATGTGGCCCCCAGGTGTTCAATCGTGTGCAGCGCGGGGTTGTCGATAACCGGTTCTTTATTGGGTTCCTTAAAGCGCAGATCAAAGGTGGTTACGGGTTCCGAACCAACCCGATCCTTGCGGGATACGTAGACTCCCGGTTTTAAGCGCAGATGATCAATCTGAAAGCTGGCGATTTTTTCCATGGTATGCTCCTTGATATGCACCTTACTCTGGTTCAAGCCTAAACCTTTTACCGGGCTTAAGCAAGGTTTTTTATGATCCGGCGGACTGTTTCCGCGGAGTTTTTGGCGGCGACGGGGAGGAACTGCTCGGAGGTAACGGGGGATTCTACGCCGGCAATGTCCGAAAGGGAACGGATGATCAGGAAAGGTACGGAAAAAAGGCTGCAGGTGTGGGCAATGGCAGCCCCCTCCATTTCCACCGCCAGGACATCGGGAAAGGTCCGGCGTACCCTGTCGATTTTTTCCGGATCGTGCATAAAAATGTCCCCGCTGGCGATAATTCCCCGGATGTAGTTAAAGGATTCCGGCAGAATTCCTTCTGCCTTTAGTTCTTGTACCGCGGTTTCCGCCCGGTTTACCAGGGATTTGTCCACGGGAAAGACCGCCTGCTGGCCGGGAATCTGTCCGGGGGCATAGTTAAAGCCCGTTACATCCACATCGTGGTAGCACAGGCCGGTGGAAATAACCGTATCCCCAAATTGCAGCCCGCCGCCTATGCCGCCGGCAGAACCGGTATTGATAACCATGCCGGGCTTAAAATGGTCGATAAGAAGCGCGCAGCCCACCGCGGCGTTGACCTTGCCGATGCCGCAGCGCAGTAATACTACCGGTTTCCCCTCCAGGGTTCCCCGGATAAATTCAAAGCCGCCGCCGGCGCCGGTTTCGCGGCCGATCATCCAGTCTTTGATCATGGTTATTTCATCTTCCATGGCGCCGATAATGCCTGTCATAGTGTTCCTCCGTTTTCGATACCGCTCATACTGGGATTCCAGGCCGTTGAACGGTTACGGCCCTCCTGTTTGGATATGTAGAGGGCCGCGTCGGCCCGCTGGATAAGCTGTTCGGCATTTAATGGTTCCTGCTGATTAAAACTGCAGATCCCAAGGCTTATCGTAACCTGGGGCAGGGGCGGGTCCCAGGGTACCTGCATCATTGCCACCGCGTTTCGCAGCCGCTCCGACACGCACCAGGCCGCATCGCTGGCGGTATCGGGCAGTAGCACGGTGAACTCCTCTCCGCCGAAACGGGAAGGAATGTCCTCGCTGCGGACCGTCTGTTTAAGAGTAATGGCCAGGGTCTCCAGCACCTTGTCCCCCGCCAAATGGCCGAAGGCATCGTTAAAATTTTTGAATTTATCAACATCCATCACAATTACCGAAGATGTAATATTACTGCGCCGGGTTCTGGAAATCTCTTCACCCAGACGGTGGATAAAAAAACCGTGGTTGTAGAGGCCGGTTTTTACATCCCGCAGGGAATGTTGGTAGTTCAGGCAGTTCATAATCGCCTGGGTTACAAAGGCCATAAGCTGTTCGATAAAGACAATTTCCTCATTGGAATAATCCTTCCCCAGCATCCTGTGGCCCATCAGGATAATACCGTAAAGCCCAAAGCCCCCTACAATGGGAATAATAATTTCGGGGTTAATCTTTTTCAGAATATCAAGGACATCTTGATCGTCCAGTTCCGTACTCAAAAGTGGAAAGCTTACCGGCTGGGGATGGCGTTCAAAAAAATCTTCAAACGGAGTAATGCTGTGCAGCCGGATTCCCATGTCTGTGGGCCGGTAGTTCTGATAGCTTTTGATGGTTATTTCATCCCGGTTTTGTATTGGTTTCCACAGAAAAGTTATGAATGACGGCAGAAAATGATCGGAGATTCGGAATACCGCCGCGTCCATTATGGCATCCAGGGATGTACGGTTGATAATATCCAGCCCCCCGGTTACCAGATCATGGTAATTGCGAATCTGCTTGTTCAGCTGGTCGATTCGCTTGAATACGCCGATCTCCTCCAGCAGGGTGTAATGTTCCAGAATTTTCGGATCCGAGTAGATTTCGTCCGCAGACTTAACTTCTGTCTTGTCCGCCTCTTCGGGGTTTTCCGGCATGGCCAGATTCTCTCCCTCGTGCCCGTTCATCAAATTACGGAAAAATGTTCCTCGATAATTTTTCGCCACGGGGCCCGGTTTTCCTTGTCTTCCCATTCAAGAATCTTTTTAATCTGAAAACCCCTGGTATCGTAGTCGTCGGCATTTTTACGGCCCCGGAGAGCATCCCGGATAATCCCGGGGAAATGGACAATACCGAAACGTCCTCCGCCGATATAAGCCACCGCGTCCCCGGTCTCCAGGTTTTCCCCTTCGGCAATCCGCTCCGCAACACACTCAAAATGGCTTGCCTCGCCGCTGTTTTTGTCGGCTATGGCGGTGGACATATCTTTAATAGGTTTGCCGCAGCAGGGGCAGATGGGGTGGGGGATGGGTTCGGTGGATAACTGCGGAGGCGTCCATTTGGGGCGATCAAAGAGGGGGTTTCTTTTATCCCGGTGGCGGCTGTCCTGGGACGGAACCCCGGCGGACCATTTTCGAAAGGGAGCTGCACCCTGGGCGCCGCTGTGCCCGGGCCCTGGTCCGGCATCATTGGCGCCGCGCCGGCCCGCACCGCGATTCCCCTGCCTTCCGGCCTGGCCGCCGGATCTCTCAAAATTGGAATGAGATCTGCCGGATTCCTGGAATGGAACATACCGGGAATCGGCGTCCCGTTCCCTCCGCCTAAAGGATTTCCCCCGGTTATTTCCTTCTCTTCCGCTGCCGTTCATGGTATGTTCCCCCCCGGGATATTTTAAGAATCTCGCTGCTTAAAACCTGGGCAATTCGCTGAATCGCCTCGTAAAGGTACTCTTCACTGTTTATTTTTTCACGCAGACTTTCCGGATCAAAGGGCGCCCGATTCCCCGTTTGTTCCGGTTTTCCATTCGTAATCCCCGGTACCATCATCATATACACTCCATAAAGGCAGATGCAAGATGGCGGATCAGCGGCCCGGCCGGAACTGCCGTTTCCGCTGGGGACGGGGGGACTCCTCCGATAAAAACCACATCAAACCGTATTGCCATCTCATTATATTTTCGATGGCCCGCAAGGAAATACTTAGCTGTTTCTATGATGCGCCGCTGTTTTTCACGGCTTATTCCGTATTCCAGATCGGTGATTCTGCGGGAATTCCAGGTTTTTACCTCGACAAATACGAGGGTGTCCCGATCCAGGGCGATCAAATCCACCTCTCCCCTGGGGGAGCGGAAATTGGAAGCCACAATACGCATCCCCGCCTGTTCCAGGGCCCGGGCGGCGTACTGTTCCCCCGCCCGGCCTTTGCCGGCGCTATGCACTCTTGGTCACAAGTTCTTTTGGATTAAGGGCCCGTGAAATAAAATGAGTTTTATCGGTAAGCAGGTTAAGAATTTCCCCTTTCGACTGTTTTTGGCCGAATTTGTCGATCAGTATCTGCACACAGGGCCGCAGGGGAGCGCCGGGCTGGACCTCCGTAACGCGGGCAATGGCCGCATCGTTTAATACCACGATGGACCCGATGGGGTAGATACCCATGATGGCAATAAAGGCCTTGAGGACATCGGGATCGAAGCGGCTTTGGTTATCGGACATAAGGGCCTTCATAGCCTCGTAGCCCACCATGGAGTTCCGGTAGGGCTTTTTGCTGACCATGGCCTCGAAGGCATCGGCCACGGAGAGAATCCGGGCGCCTATGTCGATGTTTTCACCGGAGATGCCGGCAGGATACCCCTGGCCGTCCCAGCGCTCATGGTGCTGCAGGGCCACATGGCCTACCTCATCGGGGTAGTTAAGCTCCTTGGAGATAATCCGGTAGGTATGCAGCGGGTGGGTACGCATAAGCTTAACTTCTTCCAGGGAAAGCCCGCCCCGCTTGGCCAGAATGTCCCTGGGAAGCCGGAGCATCCCAATGTCATGGAGCATCGCCCCGGTGATGATCTTCATCACCTTGTGGGGGGGCAGCTTGAGTTCCTGGGCGATCAGGGCGGAAAGGATGGCGGAATTGATCGAACTTTTAGCCAGATCGTAGCCGCTTACCTTTCCCCCCAGGATATAGCCCACGAACTGATTCCGCTCATCCCGGATGGCGCCAAGCAACTGGGTGGTTAACTCGTTGATGACAAGGGCATCCAGGGCTATATCCGTGGCCGCATGGGAGAACACCCTGTCGAGCCGCTGGATCAGCGCAGTGTATTGCCGGTAGCTCCCCTTGTTCTCCTGAATTTCCTTGGCGTCGAATTCGTTGGGCGCCTCTTCCGGCATCTTGGCGGTCTTGGCAGCCGCAAGGGCGGTTTTTTCAAGGTAGCTCTTGCTGTGCTCCTGCTTTGCCACCGCCGCAGCCAGCGTTTCCGGGGTTTTGGCCAGACCCCCGTTGGTTTGGACCGATTGAATGTCCCAGGCGGCAAGCCGGGACAGGTCCTTCTGTTTAATGGCAATCCCCGGGGGAACCAGGAGATTGTCCTCGTCTATGTACACCGGCTCGGTAAAAACCATGCCGGGCTTTAAGATGCTGACCGGAATATCCTTCATTTTTTCCTCAAATAGCAGTACTAGCAGTACGATTCTGAACAAAGGCCAGGAGCTTCGCTACCGCCTCCCAGCACCAGACCGGGATAATGTCCCCAACCTCTGCCCCCATGTCCAGCATGGCTGCCAGGGCCGGGTCTTCAACAACCTCTATGCCCGCCTCACGGGCCAGCGCAACGATCCGCTCCGCCCCGCTCCCCTGTCCCTGCGCCAACAGGCGCGGCCCCGGATCCCGTCTGTCATAGCCAATGGCAGAGGCGATTCTCCATACCTTAATGTTACACCTCTTTGTTTAGGCTCTGTCAATAATATCGGCAGATTATTTTCAAGCCAATCCCACACAGAAGCAGGGCACCGGCGTTTCAAAGGTCCGTAGTATCCGGACATCATTCAAATTGTGGATTCTCTGTTTTTGGGCGCATCCGGCCTGCGGCCGGACCGGGCTTTCCGGGGTTCCGCTTCGCTCCATTCGGGGCACCGGACGGCGCCCCGAACGCTCATAACCCGGAGGTCACAGGTTCGAGGCCTGTCCCTGCTATTATGAGATGACCCCCCCGGTGGGGTCATCTCCTCATAGCCGGGACAGGACTCGACCCTGTGACCTCCGGGTTATGAGCCCGACGAGCTGCCAACTGCTCTACCCTGCGTTGTAAGGTTCACTATACTTTGTATAAAACCCTTAGTCAAGCATTCAGTTACATTCAGTTCCATTTTGAAATGGAACATAACAACACCCGGTCACCGCCCGAAAAAGCCAAAAAGCCAGCCCCTAAGGCCAATACAGGGCCTTCCCCGGGGCTCCGGGGACGCAGCGACTGGCGTTTTTACCGGAAGCGGGGACCCAGGACCCGGGGCAGCCAGGGCCAGCCGGACCCGCGACAAGGGCGCGGACCCGGCTCCCTGATCAATGTTTTACCGGTAAAGGGGGCCCAAAGCCGCGCAAGCCCGGTAATCGGACCCTTCTTTGTCCATGCCAAAGCTGTTCCAGTAGCTGGGCCGGAAGATCCGGTCCGCCTCCAGGTTGTGCATGCACACAGGGATCCGCAGGATACTCGCAAGACTAAGCAGGTCCGCGCCAATATGGCCGTAAGAAACGGCTCCATGGTTAGCGCCCCAGTTGTTCATCACCGAGTAGACATCGGTAAAGGGACCCGCACCGGTAAGGCGGGGGGCGAACCAGGTGCTGGGCCAGGTAGGATCGGTGCGCTGATCCAGCTTGTCGTGAACATGGTCCGGGATGCCGACAGTCCAGCCCTCGGCGATCTGCAGAACCGGGCCCAGCCCCTTGACCAGGTTAAGACGGGTCATGGTCACGGGCATACCCCCTTCGGTAAGGAAATCCGATGAGTAGCCGCCGCCCCGGAAGTAGCCCAGACTGGCGTAGCGCCACTGTACGGCGTCCAGACAGGCCCCCGCTTCCTCGGGGCTGATCTCCCAGAAAGGTTTCATCGCCGGCTTCCCGTCCTTCCGCTGTTTGCCGGTACCGTCAAGACTGGCGGACCCGGAGTTGATCAGGTGGATAAGACCATTGGCGGCGCCCCCTTCGGGCTTCCATCCGGTAACCCGCTCAATGGCGGCGGGACTCCAGTAGGTTCTAACATCACTGAAAATCTGGGCGGCGCCGGTAAGCAAGTGCCCAAAGAGCATGGACACCCCGTTCAAACTGTCGTTCTCCGTAGCCACAATGTAGGGACTGCGGATACCGTTCCAATCGTAGGAGGAATTGAGAATCACCTCCAAAAAGTCCCCGTTGGGGAAGTGATCGTTCCAGTGACGCTGCCCCTGGAAACCCGCAACCAGGGCGTTATGCCCCAAAGCCTCCTCCGCCAGACCCTTGCGCCGCAGATCGGCGTTACCCACCATCAGGTCCCGGACAATCATGGCCATCTTAACACAGGTCTTCCACACCTCGTCCTTGCGCCGCCTGCTGTGCTGTTCCGCGGGAGGATTGTTGTCCGGACCCTCGCGGTTCTTGCAGTTGGCGCTTACCCATTCCATGGCCCGCCGGAATTCCGCCTCGGAGTAGATCTTTTCGTCAAAACGGCGGACCAGTTCACTCATGTCCACATATTCGTTCCGCATCCCCAAATATTCCTGGAAAAAATCGGCGTTGACGATAGACCCGGCAATACCCATGGACACCGAACCAACAGCCAGGTAGCTTTTGCCCCGCATCCAGGCGGCGGCCAGACCAGCCCGGGCAAAGCGGAGCAGCTTTTCCCGCACATCCTCCGGCACCTGTTCGACATTCGCCAGGTCCTGCACATCCCGGCCATAGATGCCGAACGCGGGAAGCCCCTTTTGGTTATGGCCCGCCAGCACCGCCGCCAGGTACACCGCCCCAGGCCGGTCCGTACCGTTAAAGCCCCAGACCGCCTTGATAGTCCGGGGATCCATATCCATCGTTTCCGAGCCATAACACCAGCAGGGAGTCACGGTAAGGGTAACCTGCACCTGCTCCCGGTTGAATTTATCCTGACACGCGGCAGCCTCCGCCACCCCGCCAATGCAGGTATCGGCGATAACGCACTCAATAGGCATACCGTTAGGGTGTTTCAAATTCTCCGTAATAAGCCTGGCCGCGGCCTTAGCCAGAGCCATCGTCGGTTCCTCCAGGGACTCACGCACCCCCCTGCGGCGGCCATCTATCGCCGGCCGGATACCTATCTTGGGCAGGGCCCCCCGGTAACGGTTCACCGGATTATTCATCGTAAGACCTATATCCGCCATAATTCCCTCCTGCGCTGGTTTAACTTGAAAAATTATGAGTTTTTTATCAAAAGAATGTAAGCCCCCGAAAGCTTATACAACATCTCCATTCGGATCAGGGCGCATTTCCGGCGCAAGGCAACCTCCTGTTGCCACGCGCCGGAAACCGGGCTATCCGCTTGTATCTTTTTTGCCTGCGGCAAAAAAGGATACCGCTTCTATCCCTTGCGCGGGCGAAAGCCTGCGGCTTTCGCCTTAGGAGTTTGGGGCTTTGCCCCAAACTCCGAAAACCAAAAACCCCTAGGGTTTTTGGTTCGGCATCCATGCCATTTTTGAGCTATGAGTTTTTGCTTCGCAAAAACTCATAAATTCGTTGTAACCGGCATCCATGCCGGTCTGCGGCTTTCGCCTCCATGCCGGCCTGTGCTCTGCGGTTTTGGTCTTGCGGCGGTTCCGTATTGCCAAAAAATTTTCCCCATAGTACGTTAACTGCCATGGGATGCTTTGTTCCCCTAAAAAAGAACGCTCTGGGAAAGGCCCTGCATATCGGTCTTATGGGCTGGCTTTCCCTGGCGGTGATTTGCGCCGGGGCCTACATCATTGAGGAACAGGACCACGACTGCTGCGGCGAAGGCTGCTCTATCTGCCATCAGATAGCGTTTGCCCAGCGGCTTATCGAAGCGTTTGGACATTTCTGCGTTTCCCTGCTCCTCGCCGCTTTCCTGGCCTGCCTTGCGTCCCGCGTAAAGTTCCTTACCCGCCCCTGCGCTGTTCCCGCTACCCTGGTGGCGTTAAACATAAAATGTAACTGCTGAGTAGTTCCTCCTCTTTTTAAAATTCTTCCCCAGACCCGGCTAGGTTCGGGGCGGCTCATTGGGCGGCCTCAACGCAAGGCTGTTGAGGCTTGTTGTTTCAAAATTTGAAAATTGTCTGCGGGGCCTCCCGGAACCGGTTTCCAGGGGCGGTCCGGCATAACATTGGAGGAATACTTTGAGATATTTATCTTCTAAACATTTTATACTGACCCTTTGCGCGGTTTTACTGCTCAGTACCACCGCGTTTGCCCGGCCCCGGCAGGACCGGGGGAACACAGCGGCGGTAAACGTGGTTACCACCGTCTTTCCGTCCTACGATTTTGTCCGGGAAATCGCCGGGGATAAGGTGAACCTTACCCTCCTGCTCCCGCCAGGGGCGGAAAGCCACTCATTCGAGCCCACGCCCCGGGATATTATCCAAATTCAAAACAGCGACCTCTTTGTCTATGTGGGGGGCGAATCCGAAGCGTGGGTGGAACGGATTCTGGATTCCGTTGATTCGTACAACGACGGCAGGCTCAGGGTTGTCTCCCTCATGGATATGGTTGACGTGGTGGAAGAAGAAATTGTGGAGGGCATGGAAGATGAAGAGGAGGCCGATGAGGGCCAAGAGGGGCCGGAATACGATGAGCATGTCTGGACCTCTCCGCGAAACGCCAAACTCATTGTCCGGGCCCTGACCGAAGCCCTCTGCCAGGCGGACAACGCCAACGCGGCCTTCTACCAGCAGAACGAGCGGGCATATCAGGCCAAACTGGACGAACTGGACGCCGCCTTCCGGACGGTCCTCAACGGGGCAAAACGGAGGACCATTGTTTTTGGGGATCGTTTCCCCTTCCGGTATTTTGCCGATACCTACGGCCTTAGTTACTACGCCGCCTTCCCCGGCTGTTCCACGGAAACCGAGTGCAGCGCCGCCACCATAGCCTTCCTCATCAACAAGATCAGGGGCGAGGGTATCCCCGTGATTTTCCACATCGAGCTGTCCAACGAAAAAATAGCGGATACCATCAGCGAGGCTACGGGGGCGAAATAACTCCTCCTCCACGCCTGCCACAACGTCTCCAAGCGGGACATGGACAGAAATGTAAGCTATCTGGAACTCCAAAGGGGCAACGTGGACCGGCTTAGGGAAGCCCTATATTAAAATCCCAAAAGCTGAAGTTTTGGGAAAGCCTTTTGAGCTTGTTCCAAAACCCGGCTGGTTTTGAACAAGCTCTTGGAAAAACCGGTTAAGCTTAAAATTATGCCCAGCCCGGTTTTTCCCTTTAAATCAAGGAAGCTGTTCCAAAAACTGAAGTTTTGGAACAGCCTCTTTTAACAACCCGTTTTACCTGTTTTAAGGGGAGAGGGGCGTCAAGTGGGGTTCTTAATTTCTCAAGAAATCCGCCGATAGAAGGGATATGAGGAAATCCCTAGTTATCGTGCGTATAATCCTGCTTGGCGCCTTGCTCCTTTCCCGGGGATCCGCCCTGTTTGCGGGCCCTCCCCTGGATAGTTATGTAATTCCGGCAAGCCGGTCCGGCCAGACAGCCCTGGAAGCCCGGACTAAGCTTTTGACCGCGGCGGAAAGCTACCGGGGATCTCCCTACCGCTACGGCGGCTATAGCCGGGACGGCCTGGACTGTTCGGGCCTTGTTTACGCAAGCTTTAAGGACTCCCTGGCGGTCTCCGTACCCCGTTCCACATCGGCGTTGTACAACTGGACAGAGAAGATCAGCGCCGAGGCCCTCCAGCCGGGGGACCTGGTGTTCTTTATCACCCAGGGCCGCGATATTTCCCATGTGGGAATCTATGCGGGAGAAGGCAGTTTCATCCATTCCGCCTCCGAGGGACCAAGGACCGGGGTCATCTACTCCCGGCTTGATGAATCCTACTGGCAAAGGACCTTTGCCGGGGCCGGCAGGGCGCTGCCGGAGGTCTCACCGGGAGAAAATCCCGGCAGATCTCCCGCACCGGCAGTGGCTGCGGTTTCCCGAGGTCCCGCAGCTCCGGCAGCCGGAGACACCGCTAAACCGGCGGAAAGCCGGAGCAGCGCAAGACCCGGCAGCCCCGATTCCGGGGAAAACAAAACCCCAAGCAGGATCGGGGGAAAGGGCTTCATGGTGGGCTTCGGCTTTGCCCCCAGTTGGAACAGCACGATAGGACGAAACAATCCCCTTAGAGGGGTTTCGACCCAGGGCCGCTTTGCCTGGAAGGGGGATGTCTTTGGCCTTACCCTGATTCCGGGCTTTGAAATCCGCCCCGAATGGGACGATGCCCTGGGGGTGTTCCGGGCGGCCTTTACCATTTCCCTGGGCTTTGACGATAAGCTGCGGATCTTCGCCGGCCCCGCTTTCTCCCTGGGAACCCCGGAGCTGGAAATGGAATCGGGAAACCGTCCCTATACCGGAGGTAATGCCTGGTTTGGGGCCGCCGGGGTCACGATAGCCCCCTTCTCCATCCCGGTTGGCAGGGGCAGACTGGACCCCTACGGGGAACTGGCCTGGCAGTCCTACCAGCGGGAAGGGGGGACAAACGCCGACTGGAACGCCGATGTAAGCGCGGGCTTCCGGTTTTCTACCGGTATCCGCTACACCTGGGACCTTTAGCAGCTGCGCCCGCCGCGATCCGGCGGGTGAAAATTATACAGCTTCCCGGTGTCAAATGTAACCATGTCCCCATTAAGGGGTTTAGTTTATGTAGAAACGCTTCTTCCTGATGTTCTCCTTTTCTTCTGTGCCGCCGCCGTTCTCCTCCTTTCGGCGGCGGTTTTTTTTATTTCATCGCCCTGGGACCCCGGCAGTTGATACAGCCCAAAACATGAACATGGGATTTCTTTGGCCGTTCAAAAACCCTGGCAAAAAGGTATTCCCGGTCCCCAATGGCCTGATGACAGACCGGACAGACCCGGGGACGGCGTTTTTCCCATTCCCCCTCCAGGCAGAAGGGACAGCCCATGATATGCATGATCCGGTCCGTGCCATTGGTAGAAGGATAGACCGCGGACTTTACCAGCACCCCCGGGGGAAGCCTGGCGGCGCAGACCGGGCAGGTCTGGGGGTCCCCGGCCCGGCCTTCCGTCTCCCGTTGGCCCGGTTTTCCCTGGTTTTGGCCCCCCCGGCGGGGTATGCGGAAAAACAGGGTATACCCAAAGGCCAGCAGGGCGAATCCCAGAATCAAAAGAATCAGAATAGTCAAAAGCCCCATAATATTCCCCCCGGACAGGTGGTTCCCCGCCCCCTCCTCCGGTATAATCTACCGGTGTCAATTTTGTATATCATCGGCACCCCTATCGGAAATTTAGGGGATCTCTGCCCCAGGGCCGTGGAAACCCTCAAAACCGTGGATCTGGTGGCCTGCGAGGATACCCGGCGGACCCTTAAGCTCCTCAGCCACCTGGGAATCCACTGTCCCCTCCTCTCCTGCCGTTCCCAAAACGAGGAAACAGCGGCGGAACGGGTGCTGGCCGCCCTGGAAGAAGGCAAAACGGCGGCCTATGCCAGCGATGCGGGGACCCCGGGAATAAGCGACCCCGGAGCGGTCCTGGTCCGCAGGGCCGCCCAGGCCGGCCACCAGGTCATCCCCATACCGGGCCCTTCCGCCTTCGCCAGCCTCGTCAGTGTTGCCGGGGCCGCGGACAAGACCATCATCTTTGAAGGCTTCCTCTCCCCCAAAACAGGCCGCCGCCGGACCCGGATCAGGGAACTGCTGGACACCGGTGCCGCCTTCGTGCTGTACGAATCCCCCTTCCGGGTACTCAAACTCTGCCAGGATCTGGCCGAACTGGGGGGGGACCGCTACATCTGCCTGGGCCGGGAGATGACCAAAGTCCACGAGGAGTACCTGCGGGGCTCCGCAGCGGAGATTCTTGCTATTTTAGAACAAAATTCTGAACAAAAAGGTGAATTTTCCTTGTATATCTCTGGTAAAAGGTCCAAATAACCGGTAGACTAGTGCGTGTGAACTGAGCTTGTTCCAAAAACTGAAGTTTTGGAACAGCCTCAACTATTAAGGGGTCAGTGCCGATAATCAGCACAGGTAGGTTGATATGATGATCGACAGGATAGGTTTTTCAGAGCCCATTCAGCCCGGTAAACGCCCAGGGAGGAGCGAACCGGTTGTCCGCAATTCCAGTGCGGATTCCATAAGCCTTTCGCCGGAGGCCCTGGAAAAGGCCGAGATCTACCGGGCCGCCGCCCTTGTCGCCGCCGTACCCGATACCCGCGCCGAGCGAATTGCGGAACTCAAGGCCAAAATCAACGACCCGTCCTATATCAACGACCGTATCCTGGAAGCTACCGCCGATAAAATTTTGGAGTCCTTCGGACTATAATCCCCTTATAACCGGGCTGTGGAACGCTCTCCGCGTTCCAGTGTTCCAATTTTTGCTTCGCAAAAATTCCGCTCCTATCCCTTGCGCGAAAGAGTGTCCATGGCTTCGTTTCCGCCGTTAAAATTTACCCGTTCCGGGCATATCTTCATCGGCCCCCGCGATAATCCCCAGGCTATCGCCTCAATTCTGGACCTTATCACTTATCAGGAAGAATACTGCCTGGCCCTGAATTTTTCGGCCCCCTTTATCGCCCGCCTCATGGCCGCCGGGTTCCTGGTCATGTCCCTGATTCCCGAAGACAAGCCCGGCGGCGCGGCCATCCTGCTCCCGGAGATGCACCTTAAACGCTCCGTACTGTTCTTCGATCAACTCCACGAAAGCCGCAGCGCCCGGCGTCTTATCCCCCGTTACGAACTAAAAACCGATGGATTCGCCGGAACCGGACCCTGCGGCCCCGCCTTCTTCGAGGAAGTTCTGGAACGCTGCGCCCAGGTCCATGGGGAAGGCTGGCTTACCCCGGCCCTGCGCCGGAGTTTCCACGCCCTGTACACGTCCGGGGTCCAAACGCTCCATGCAGGGAATCTCCCCCTTGGTCCGCAAATGGTCTCCTTCGGCCTCTTCCGGGAAGAACGGCTTGTGGCCGGGGAATTCGGGGTTGCCGCCGGTAAAGTCTACACCAGCTATTCAGGCTACAAAGAGGAGGACTCTGCGGGGACCGTCCAACTGATCCTGGCCGGCCGCTGGCTGCGGGATTCCGGCTTTGCCTTTTGGGACCTGGGGATGCTCCTGCCCTATAAGAAACGGCTGGGGGCCCAGGCCCTGGACCGCCGGGAATTCCTGGAACGATTCCGCGCCGCCCAGGAGGACAATCAGGCGGGTCTTCCGGAAGGAATACCCTGGGATTAAGATTGGCTTTGGCGGAGCCATGAGGATGCGCAAGGAATAGGAGCGGTATCCTTTTTTGCCAGTGGCAAAAAAGATACAAGCGGATAGCCCGGTCCCCGCCGCAGGCGGGGATGCGCCCAAAATGAGAACTGGAAGGCACAGCCTTATCCGGCAGCAACGTAAGGTCATGATAAAAC
>JAISFT010000031.1 GCA_031263435.1 Treponema sp.
TAAGACATTGGATTTTGCCTGCGGCAAAATCCATCTATCCGCCGCAGGCGGATAGCAATAGAAACAGCGGCATCCTGCCGCCGCCCTTCGGGCGCAACCCGGCATCCATGCGGCCTTCCGCTGTGCGAGGAAGTTTTGCACCGGGAAAGACAAGCCACATTTTCTTTACTGTCTGGATACTATTGGCGCGGCCGCCGGGCCAGGGCCCGTTTAAGAGCGCCCATATCGGCCTCCGTACCGGGGCCGCCGGGGAGCAGTTCTTCCGGGTTCAGGTCCAGTTCAAAGGGCCGGCGGGCTACATGCTCCGGGTAGTGGGCATCGCTGGAGGTGATAAGCGGATAACCCAGGGTGTCCAGAGGCGCGGCATCCGGGTAGCCCTGCATTGGGGGAATCCGGGTACACTCCAGGGCGGCCCAGGGGCCGGGGACCACCGCGCCCAACTGGCTCGACATGGAAAAGGCCGCCCGGTCTATATGGGCGGGGATGACGATGCCGCCGTACTCCGCAACCTTGGGTCCGATGGCGTCTACCGAAAGATCCAGAGGACCGATCAGGTAGTATTCCACCTCCCCTTCGATGTTGTCGTCCTCGTCCACATAGACCTGGTCCCCGGTCTTTGCCGGATCATTGGGAAAGGGCAGCAGGATACGGTAGGCGTATTCGCTAAAACTTAAACTTGCTTCCAGGCCGGTAAAAAGGCAGAGGACATGGATCTCCTCGCTGGTGGCGGCCTCCATGCCGTAGAGGGGGATTATCCCCCGGCGGGGGCAGAGTTTGGCAAAGGCGGGGCAGTTCAGGCTGGAATTGTGGTCCGTCAGGGCCAGGACCCCAAGCCCCCGGGCGGCGGCAATATCTACCAGGAGCCGGGGGGACAGATCCAGGGAACCGCAGGGGGACAGGCAGGAATGGTTATGGAAATCGGCCAAAAGGGGCATCAGTCCCCCTGCAAAAGGTTGTAAAGCTTCCCCGAAACGGTAAATTGATTCTCGGCGGTCAGGAGTACCGCGATACCTTCGTCCCTGGCGGCTTCCAGCATGTCCGGGGGCAGGGGGCGGGAATTGCAGACCACAATGGCTGTAATATTCACCAGGGTAGCCACCGCCACGGTATTTTTATGGGCCTGGATGGTGATAAGGGCGCCCCCGTCCCGGGCGTTTGCCATTACATCGGAAAGCAGGTCCGAGGT
This sequence comes from Treponema sp., assembly GCA_031263435.1. Next base: position 1,187 of record JAISFT010000031.1, read on the forward strand.
ATACGCCCCGGACAGGGGCGTATCCTCAAATTCACCCTGGGCAATCTGCGCCCCCAGGGCCGCCGCGGCCTCCCGGATGGTCATTCAGGATTCATCCTTGGGGGAATTGATGAACACCGCCGAACGGACCGTGGTACCCGCGCCCAGCGTAGAATCAATCGAAAATTCATCGCTGACCCGCTTGGTATTGGCAAGCCCCATACCAGCGCCAAAGCCCAGGGAGCGGATCCATTCATTGGCGGTGGACCAGCCCTCCTGCAGGGCCAGGTTCACATCGGCGATACCCGGTCCCGTATCCGCGGCAATAATAACCACCTTGTCGGGTTGGATGGTACAGTGAATATTCCCTCCGGTGGAATGGACCACCTGGTTGATCTCCAGTTCGTAGCTGGCAATGGCCACCCGGCGGATGATCTTGGGGTCGATGTTCCGCTGCTTTAACGCCTTTTTAATCTCCGTGGAAGCCCGGCCCGCCAGCTCAAAATCGTATCGTACCGTGGTAAAATCCATCTCCGAATAGGAAGAGGCGGCGCCCGCTTCCTTTTGGTGTATCTTCTCCAAACGCAGAACCTCCCGGTTCATCTCCACCAGCAGGGTACTGATCACATCTTTAGAACTGATAATCCCCACCAATTCCTTGTTTTTATTTACTACCGGAAAACGCCCATAATGGTATTTGTTGAGATAAGAAATGGCAAACGAAAGGGGCATATCGTCTTCCAGAACGATAACATCTCTGGTCATCCGCTCCCGGGCAGGACAGTCGATAAAACCCTTGTCCAGGGCGGTAACAATGTCGTCAATCGACACAATGCCAACCAGGAGCCCGCCCTCAGTAATGGGTATCCCGGTGATGTAGTTTTCCCGCATCAGGGCCTGGATGTACCGCAAGGTATCGGTTTTTTTTGCGGTAATCACCGCGGTTATCATCACATCTTTGATTTTTAGCTGATAGATAAGTTCCAGCACCGCCGAGGGGGAATCCACCGTACTGATGGGGATATCCTCCTTGCCCTGAACCGGGGGTATATTCCGGAGCGGGTCTTCCTGCACCCCGGAATCCGGCAGCGGGGTACTCATAAAACTATGTTTCCTGCCGGACTGAATGCACCACCATTGAGCAGCACGACGGGGTATGTCATGAGACCTTTCCGAGGATGTACTGTTCGATAATATCCGCCACTCCGTCCTCTTCGTTGGACTTTTCCGTTACCAGATCGGCAATTTTCTTGATCCGCTCATCCCCATTGACCATAGCAACCCCCACCCCGGCCCAGCGGATCATCGCCTCGTCGTTCATGGAATCTCCAATGGCCATGACCGCCTTCTGCTCAATCCCCAGCATCTGGGCTACCCGGCTCAGGGCGCTTCCCTTGTCGACTCCCCGGGGTAAAATCTCCAGAAAGTAGGGTTTGCTGGTAAACAGGTTAATATCACTCCCCAAATAGGTTCTGATAAGGATCTCCAAGGGCTGGAGCAGCATGGGATCCCCGGGGATCAGCAGCTTATTGCAGCCTCTTTGTACAATCGCATGGAAATCGCCGGCCACCACCTGCTTAAGGCCCGTCAACTTCTGGTCGTAGCGGGTAAATTCGTTGATCTTTGACACGTACATGATGTCGTCTTCGTAGACCTGAACCGGGAAGCCCTCCGCCGTTGCCAAATCGTAGACCGCCAGGGCAGTTTCGGTGTCCAACTGGCTCTCCCAGATTATCTTGTGGGTATTGGCTTCCTGAATGATCGTCCCGTTACTGCAGATAATGTAACCGGCCCGCCTGTTCATCCCCAGAGTTCTGGAAAACTGCTCAATGGCTACGGGAATCCGGCCGGAGGCCAGCACCACCACGAGTCCCTGGGCCGCCGCCTTCTTTAGTGCATTCCGGGTACGATAGGAAATGGACAGATCGGAGCGCAAAAGGGTGTCGTCCAAATCCAAAACGAGCATCCGTATGGGTTCCATAAGAATAGAATAAACCCATCTCCCTTGTAATTCAATAGCAATCATCAAACATATTAGGTATAATCCACTGTATGGGCAAGGTTTATGTCTTTGTAAACCAAAAAGGGGGCGTTGGGAAAACTACGTCCGCAGTAAATATAGGCGCCTACCTTGCGGAAGAGGGGAAGTCAGTGCTCCTGGTAGACTTCGACTCCCAGGCAAATCTGTCCAGCGGCATGGGGATACACCCCCTTAAACCCGGGGTGTATGAACTCATCTCCGGTTCAGCGCCCATAGAAAAGACTATCCGCAGCACGGCGGTTTCAAGGCTGAAGGTGATCCCCGCCAGCATAGACCTGTCCGGGGCGGCGGTGGAGCTGATCGAACAGCAGGATCGGGACCTTTTCCTGAGGAAGGCCCTGGAACCGGTCCGCCGCCGCTACGATTACATCCTGATCGACTGCCCGCCCAGCCTGGGGGTACTCACCCTCAACGGCATGGCCGCGGCGGATGCGGTGTTTATCCCCATGCAATGCGAGTACTTTGCCATGGAAGGGCTTTCCCTGCTGCTGCAAACCATTAAGCGGATACAGCAGGGCTTGAATCCTTCCCTGGACATTGAAGGAATATTTTTTACGATGTACGATTCCCGGACGCGGCTGGCCCAGGATGTGGTCAAACAGGTAAGCGCCTACTTTAAGCACAAGGTCTTTACTACTATTATTCCCCGGAATGTCCGGCTCTCCGAGGCGCCTTCCCATGGGATCCCCATTTCCATCTACGATCCCCAATGTGCAGGGGCACGGGCCTATCAAAGTCTGGCCAGGGAGGTTATCGAACGTGGCATTTAAAAGACCCGGTCTGGGGAAGGGGCTGGATGCCTTAATTCAGCGGGAAGAAGAAACGCCGCCGCTTTTTCGCGATGCTGCGGGGGACTTCATGGTCCCCCTGGACAAGCTGAGACCCAACCCCGAGCAGCCCCGCAGGTACTTTGGGGAGGAGGAACTCAAAGAACTGGCCAACTCCATCAGGGAACATGGCATCATCGAGCCCATCATCGTTCAGGAGGATGAGGACGGCTTTTACACCATCATTGCCGGGGAGCGCCGCTGCCGGGCAGCCATAATGGCGGACCTTAAAGAGGTCCCGGTGCTGATCCGCTCCTATACCCCGGAAACCAGGCTGGAAATCGCCCTGATCGAGAATATCCAGCGTACCGATCTTAACCCCATTGAAGAAGCCCAGGCCTACAGGAAGCTGATGGAACTGACCGGGCTTTCCCAGGATTCGGTGGCCGTTAAGGTGGGGAAAAACCGTTCCACCGTGGCAAATGCCCTGCGGCTCCTCCGGCTGCCGGAGGAGATCCAGGAAAGTCTTGAAAAGAGGGAAATCTCCCCGGGCCACGCCCGGGCCATCCTCCAGGCTGCCGGGGCCGGGATGCAGGAAGTCCTGTTCCGGGAGATCCGGGAACAGGGCCTCTCCGTCCGGGAAGCGGAACGCCGGGCAGGGGAACTGGGCGGAGAGCCCAAAACAGAGGCCCGGCATAAACAGGACGCCGCGCCGGAACCGGAGCCCTCCGAATCACAGCAGTCCGCCCCCCCGGTCCCATCCGCGGAGGCCCGCCGGCCCCCGGAACTGACCGACATGGAAGCAAAACTAATCGAAAAATTCGGTACCAAGGTATCCGTCCAGGGGAATCTGGACAAGGGCAGCATTCGAATCGAATACTACTCCATGGATGATCTGGACCGGCTCTACGACATCATTCTGGGCGGTTAGTAAATGCGTTCCCCCTTCTTACTCAGTATTCATTCCGGGCTGATATACTTTTCCGCGGGGTTGGATTACTTCGTAAATATGTCTTTTAGGGCAATCCGGCAGCCGGGAAGCACGGTAACAGGGATTGTATCCGCTTCATCGTACATGAACGTCACATAACGGCCGTTTTCCAGTACGCAGACCTGAACACTTTGGGTTTCGGGATCGGCGATCCAGTATTCCCGAACCCCGGCCTGTTGGTACTTGCGGAATTTTACAATCCGGTCATACCGGGCTGTCGAAGGGGAGAGTACTTCTATGACGAGGTCCGGGGCGCCTTTGCAGCCATGCTTGTCCAGTTTGGCAGGATCGCATATCACTACTATATCCGGCTCGAAGACCGTGTCGTCCCCACCGTCTTCCCGGGGATTAAGGCGTACTGCATAGGGCGTGGGGTACACCTTGCAGGGCTTACCCTCAAGAAAGCCCCGTATCCTGTAAAACAACTCGCCCACAACCCCCTGATGAGACCCCGAAGGCGGCGCCATTGCAACTGCCCCGCCGTCCACAAGTTCTACCCGGACATTTTCTTCCCATGTAAGGTAGTCCGCCCAGGTATAACGGAGTGTCTCTTCAGTTTTTTCTACGGAAGGCATGTCCTTATTGTACGGTATGTTGAACGATCCTGCAACGCACCCTCAGCAATTTAACATGAAGTCTTGCCGGGTTTTGTCTTGACAAAACCTCCGTACAAAGGCAAGGCTGTCAGCGGAGGAGTTGCAGGCTTTGATATTCTCCGCGAGCAGAAGGACCGACATTCCCGCATTCTTCGGCGAGTGGCTGCTGGAGCGCCTGCGCCGCGGCGAACTGGCGGTCAGAAACCCCATGAATAACCGGCAGGTTACCCATTTTAAGTTTGATCCGGGGAGCATCGACTGTATTGTTTTTTGGACGAAAAACCCCGCGGCCTTTATGAAGCGCCTGCATGAAATAGATGAACTGGGGTACAAATACTATTTTCAGTTTACCATAACGCCCTACGGAACGGATATTGAACAGCATATAGACAAGGAACATATACTTGATACGTTTATCCGCCTGTCGGAGAAAACCGGCAGGCACAGGGTTATCTGGCGCTACGATCCCATTATCATCAATGAGCGGTATTCCGTTGGTTTCCATGCCGATCAATTCGGCAAAATGGCGGAAAAACTGTGTAATTACACGGAAAAATGTGTCATCAGTTTTGTTGATGAGTACACATTTCTTAGCGACAGTCTGCGGAAATACGGCATTGCGGAATTGACGCCCTTACAGATCGAATCGCTTGCGGGGCAAATTTCCCGGACGCTGCATGCGCTTTCTTCAACAATAACGCTTTCGACCTGCTGCGAAAAGGCGGAACTGGGCACATACGGCATCCGGCATAACCGGTGCATCGACGGGGAACTGATCGCACAAATAACGGGCGTTCAAAAAAACTACGGGAAAGATCCCTCCCAGCGCCCGGAATGCGGCTGCATCCCCAGCAGGGATATTGGGACCTATAATACCTGCCCGCATGGCTGCGTCTATTGTTATGCCGGACGGGGGACGAAAAAAGACGCCGGCGCCTGCAACAGGGATTCTCTTGTTTTGTGCGACACGATTGACACGGCCCGTGACACAGTCCGGGTTGTAGACCTGCGGCAGGGGTAAAGGATCTACAGACCAAAACCCCTAACCACGGATCTGCCCTGACCCGGAAACCAGGTACTTAACGGTGGTCAGAGCCTCCGGACCCATGGGGCCCCGGACGTGGAATTTCTGCGTGCTGATCCCCAGTTCCGCGCCAAAACCGAATTCTCCCCCGTCGGTAAAGCGGGTAGAGGCGTTAACATAGACACAGGCAGCGTCCACCCGGCGGCGGAATTCTTCCGCGGCCTCCAGGTTCCTGGTCAGAATGGCCTCCGAATGTTTGGTGCC
>JAISFT010000055.1 GCA_031263435.1 Treponema sp.
AAACGGTGGGTCTCGTCCCGGACAAACTGCAGCACCTTGAGGGCTTCGGAATCTTTGGAAAGCCGCACCGGTTCAGCGGCCCGGGGAAGCCAGAGCTCCTCGTCCCGCTTGGCAAGGCCCACAACATCACTATCCATTCCCAATTCATCCAGCACACCCTTGGCGGCGTTTACCTGGCCGATGCCGCCGTCGATAAGCACCAGGTCCGGCAGCTCCCCGCCTTCCCTGAGAATCCGGGAATAGCGGCGGTGAACCGCCTCCCGCATACTGGCAAAGTCATCAACGATGCCTATCACACTGCGCAGTTTGAAGTACCGGTAGTTTTTCTTGTCGGGCAGTCCGTTCTTAAACGAAATAAGGGAGGCCACCGGATGTTTGCCGTCCAGTTGGGCGATATCGAAGCCTTCGATCCGCTCGGGCCGGCGGCGCAGGGACAGAGCCCGGACCAGCTCATCCAGGGCGGGCCCCGCGCCCCGTTCTTTGAGCCGCTTCCGCAGATCTTCCCGGGCATTCTGCCGGGCCAGGGCCAGGACCGCGGTATGGCGCCGTTCGGTGGGAACTTCGATGGTAACTTCACTGTGGAACTGTTCCCGGAACCACTGTTTAATGGCGGGGGAGCCGAACCTGTCCGCCGCGTCCTGTCCGGCGGCAGGGGAAAGATCCCCCTCCTGCAATTCGGGCTGCACGTAAATGGCCGGCGGCGGGGGCCGGCCCGGATCGTAGTAGGAGGCCATAAAGGTTTCCAGCGATTCTCCCCCCTCCGCGGCGGAACGGGTACGGTAGAGTTCCCGGCCGGTCATCCTGCCCCCCCGCATGGAAAAGACGGTAAAGGTACTCAGGACTCCTTCGACGGCCCAGGCAATGTAATCTCGGCCTTCGGGATCAAAGTCCACCACCGCATTTCCCGCGGAAAGATCTTCAATGGCCCGGATAGCGTTCCGCAGCCCCGCGGCTTCTTCAAATTTCAGGGCCGCCGCGGCCCGGCGCATGTCCTTGTTCAGGTCCTCGATCAGGGCCCGGCAGGCCGTGCCATTACCCTCTGCGCTGCCTGCCAAAAGCTGTTCTACCCGGACCACCTGGACGCCGTATTCCTCCGCCCCAATCCTGCCGCAGCAGGGGGCTTTACAGCGGCCGATGTGGAAGTACATACAGGGGTTGTTCCGCTTTTTCCATGTCCGGCATTTCCGCAGGGGAAAAAGCTTTTCTACCAGTTCCAGCACGGTGTCCACGCTTTCTATCTGGGGAAAGGGGCCGTAGTAGCGGCTCCCATCCTCCACAATGTGGCGGGTCCTGAAGATCCGGGGGAATTCCTCCCGGGTAACCCGGACTACGGGGTAGGTTTTGCCGTCCTTCAGGTTGATGTTGTACTTGGGAAAATGCTGCTTGATCAGGGTATTTTCCAGGAGCAGGGCCTCGTATTCGCTGGCCACGATGATGGTTTCGATAGACCAGGCATGGCGGATCAGGGTACTGGTCTTAATATCCTTGGTCCCCGCAAAGTATGAACCCAGCCGGTTGCGCAGGACACGGGCCTTTCCCACATAGATGATGGTCCCCTCGGCATCCCGCATGATGTAAACCCCCGGTTCCTTCGGGGCGTCATGGGCAGCGGCTTTGAGGCGCTCAAAATTGGACGCCGCGGCGTTTTTTCCGGGAACGCCGGAGGAAAAGCCGTCAGAGTCCATTGGTATTTATGCCGATAAGAATAAAACAGATGAAACTATCCATACCTGTCCTGTTATCATACATCCTTTTTTTCGGCTTCGGTAGTCCGCCCGGAATCTTCCCGGCGGAAGAAAAGATCATCACCATCGGGGGGGAAAACACCTGGAAACCGGCGGAGTACCGTTCCGGAATTACCGAGCTGAATTCCATCCGGCCCTGGCCGGTCCTGGCCCTGGACAGTACCCTGCAGACGGCTATGCCCGATCTGTCCCTTTCGTTTGACGAGGCCTCGCCGGAAGAGTACTCGGGCGGGAGGTTTTACTCGGTTACGGCCAATCCGGGGAACGGCGGCGTTACCGTTTCCGCGGCGGGACCCGAATGGGCCCGGATGGGGGCGGGGGCGGCTTTCTTTTCCGGCCAAACCCTGCGGCCGGATGCGGGAGGGAATCTCCGGCAGGGAAGTCCGGGGGAATTCCGGCCCGCCCTAGCGGACGCCTCAGCGAACGGCTTGGCGGATGCCCCGGCAAACGGCTCCGCGGGGCCGCTGCTGATAACGGCCCGTAACCCGGATGCCCTCTTTGCCCCAGGTTCACAGATCCGGGACTTCAGCCTGGAATTCTGGCTTTACCCGCTGAATATGGAAAACGGGGAACAGATCCTGCTCTGGACCGCCTCCCGGCCCCGGAGTCCGGGGGCTTACTTTTTCCAGCAGATCCGCTGTTCGGTAGTTAAAAACCGTCTGCAGTGGACCTTTCACGATCTGTTCACCGCCCCCGGCGGGCAGGAGACTCTGAGCATCACCTTAAGCGGCGAAAGCCCGGTGATCCCCAAGTTGTGGAGCCACCATCTGATCCGCTTTGACGCGGACACCGGCTTGCTGGAGTACCTGAACAACGGCCGCATCGAGGCCCTGACCTACACCACAGCGGAAGGGACGGAGGGGGGGGAGATCTACAGCCCCATCATCGGCAGCGGCGGGGAATTGGTCCTGGGAAAGGCCTATACGGGGCTGATGGATGAATTCCACATTCACCGCCGCTATGCAGGTCAGGAAGGCAGGGAATTCAGCGCCGAGGGAGGATTGGAAAAGTACTCCCCCGCGGGCGGCAGGGTAGAGACCCGGACCTTCGACCTGGGGGAAGATGCCGGCCGGGTCCTCCGGCTGGAAACCCTGGGGGGCAGAATTACGACACAGGGAAGCCGGATCCGCAACGAATATGCGGGCGGGCGGGATCTTCACTTTGCCGATAATTCCACCATACAGTTCTTCATACGTCTGGGGGACAACCCCTACCGCTGGGCCGATGAGGACTGGCAGGCGGTAAGGTCCGGGACGGAACTGCCCCCGGTATTCCGGGGCCGCTATATCCAGGTGGCGGCGGTGTTTTACCCCGGCGCCGGCGGAGAAACCAGCCCTTATCTGGAGGAACTTCGGATCGTCTACAGCCCCAGCGAGCCGCCCCGGCCTCCGGTCAGGCTCAATGCCCTTGCCCGGGACGGAGCGGTGGAACTCAACTGGCGGCAGTCCGCCGGTTCGGAGGTTGACGGCTACCTCGTGTATTACGGCACCGCCCCGGGGGAGTACTTCGGCGCCGGTGCTCTGTGGGGACCTTCCCCCATTGACGCGGGAAAACGGGGAACGCTGCGTATCGAAGGGCTGAATAACGGGACCCTGTACTACTTTGCCGTGGCCGCCTATCAACGATCCGGCGCAGGCCGGGACGGAACCACCCGCCTGTCCGGGCCGGCAACAGGTCTGCGGATAGGAGAATTGTCCCAAGAGGTGACGGCGCGGCCTCTTATAGGGTATACTATCGGCAGGTATGAATGAAAATCTCAAAAGGGAAGCGGAGAGTTATATTCATAACATGCCAAGTTTACCAACTTCGGTCCTCAAGGTGATGGAGGTGTGCAACAATCCCCATTCCGATCCCGCGGATCTCAGCTATGTAATCTCCCTGGACCCGGTCCTGACCGGCAGGGTCCTCAAGCTTGTCAATTCTGCCTATTACAACCCGGCCCAGGATGTGACTACCCTGGTCCGGGCCATCATCATGCTGGGGCTTAACACGGTAAAGAATCTGGCCCTTTCCATCGCGATTCTGGGAAACCTGCGGGGGAAGGACGGCGGCCGGGCAATCAACATGGAGGCCTTTTGGCGTCATTCCCTGGGTGTGGGTGTGGCCTCCAAGGTTCTGGCAAAAAAGCGGGGCATAGATCCGGGGCGGCTGGAGGAGTACTTTACCGCCGGGCTGCTCCACGATATCGGTAAGATACCCCTTAACGCGATTGCCCCCGATGCCTATGCTGTCACCATAGAAACCGCCGGGAAGAAGCGGCAGTCCCTTATCGAAGCGGAAGATACGCTTCTTGGGATAAACCACTGCATCTGCGGAAGCTGGATTGTCGATGCGTGGAAGCTGGAAGGGCCGGTGGGGGACACGATTGTTCACCATCACAACTGCGGCGATTACAGGGGGCCCTGGCGGGACCTCCTTTACAATGTGGCGCTGGCGAATTATTTTATTCAGCAGTGTAAGATAGGTTCTGCGGGAGATCCGTATCCGGGACTGGCCCCGGATACGTGGAAGGTTCTCAAGGTAAGCCCTGATATTACCCAGACCTTGTCCGAGACGGTAACTGAAGCAATAAAGCGGGCCCAGGTTTTTTTGAGGATTTAGTTCCGGCCGGCAGGCCGGAACGGCGCCGGAGTCTCCGGACAGTTCCTGCGGATGTACCGTTCCCTTAAAATTAACGGACGGGCAGGAATATATACGTTTGTGCAGGGAGCAGGGTATGTTTTATACCCGTTTTTGGGGTGTTCGGGGATCGATCCCCACTCCGGGACCGACAACAGTTCTCTATGGCGGCAACACTGCCTGCCTGGAAGTCCGCGCCGGAGAACGGCTTCTCATTGTGGACCTGGGAACCGGAATCAAGCCGCTGGGCGACTGGCTTGCCGCCAACGAGATTAAAAAACATCCGGTTAACGCGGATATTTTCGTTACCCATACCCACTGGGATCATATCATGGGCTTTCCCATGTTTACCCCCATCTTCATTCCCGGTACCAATTTGAAGATATGGGGTTCCGTTTCCTACGACGGGAATACGCTGGAACAGACCATCGGGGCCCAGCTTTCCTACCGGTACTGGCCCGTCCGTCTGGACGAACTTTCCGCCCATATCGAGTATGAGGAACTTAAACAGGGTTCCTACGATCTGGGAAACGGGCTTCGCCTTGTAACCAAATACCTGAACCACCCCAATCTGTGCCTGGGTTATCGTTTTGAATACGAAGGCAAGTCCATCGTTACCGCCTTCGATACCGAACCTTATTACAACCTCTTTACCACGGACAAGAACGACCCCGCCTACAACGAGGAAGCCGCCCGGGAAGGGGAGCAGGCAGCGGCCATGGAAAACCGGCAGATGATGGAATTTATCAGAGGCGCGGACGTCCTGGTGTACGATACTTCCTATACGGAAAAAGAATACGAAAGCCACAAGGGCTGGGGGCACAGTTCCTACGAAATCGCCATTGTCAACAGCCTCAAGGCCGGGGTAAAAAAACTCATCTGCTTCCACCACGAGCCCCGGCGCAGCGACCAGGAACTGGCGGCGCTGGAAACCGAATTCCGCAGCCGCTATGCCTCCGAACCGCTGGAGATCATCATGGCCCGGGAAGGCATGACCATCGAAGCCTA
>JAISFT010000085.1 GCA_031263435.1 Treponema sp.
ACGGTCGGGGAGAAGGCGGGAGGAGATCCGGCTTATGGCCGTTTCCAAATTTCAGCCCATCGCCAAAATAGAGGAAGCCCGGAAGAGCGGCCTCCGGCTTTTCGGGGAAAACCGGGTCCGGGAGGCCGCGGAGAAATTCCCCCCCCAAATCCTGCTGCGGGACTGCGAAGTCCACATGATCGGTTCTCTGCAGCGGAACAAGGCAAAAACGGCGTCCCGGATTTTTAACTGCGTCCAGTCCCTTGACCGGGACGAGATCATTACCGAACTTGCGAAATACGGGAAGGAACGGGAAAAGCCCCTTTCGGTACTGTTGGAACTCCATACAGGCGAAGCCTCAAAATCCGGTTTCCCGGACGAAGAGGCCCTTTTGAGGGCGGCGGAACAGGTTCTTTCCTCCCCCGGACTTGCGGCGGGGGGGCTTATGACGATGGCCCCCTTCAATGCCGCCGAATCGGCAATCCGTGCCTCCTTCCGGGCCCTGGTCCATGCCCGGGGGACACTGGTTTCCCATTTTCCCCAGGCGGACTGGTCCTGCCTTTCCATGGGCATGTCGGAAGATTTTGAAATTGCCATCGAAGAAGGTTCTACCCTGCTGCGAATAGGTACGGCGATTTTTGGAGAACGGCAGCAATGACCACACTAAAATACACATACCGGCTTTTACCGGTCCTTGTTTTTATTGTTCTGAATATTTCTCCCGTTTCCGCGCAGAGTTCCGGAACAAGCCAGGTCGTTGCCCCCAATATTCTGCCCGATGTCCGCCCCCCCTCATCGTCTCCCCGCTGGGTTCAGGATCTAAGACGGGGGGAGATCGTGGCCTTCGGCAGCTTTCCCTTTACCGTTTTTTTATCCACCGTCACGATGGATTCCTTTCGGTATTTCAACAATGACAGAAACCCTGCCTACCTCCCCTGGCCCCTTAAAGGTCCGGGGGCCGTCGAGATGTCCCGGGAGGAAAAGGAACGGACTCTTTTCTTCGCGGCTGCCGCGTCCGTTACCATTGCGCTTGTTGATTTTACCATTGTGGCGGTAAGGCGGCACCGGGAGGCAGTGCGGGAGCAGATGCGGAATCGGGGCGGAGAAATTCATGTTACCCGCAGCCCCATCGGCGATACGGAAACCATCGTTGCAGGTCAGGAGGCCGGGGAACATACGGGGGAGGCGGAGGAGGAGAATCCCTGATGCCGGTTTTTTCCGGAATCGTGGAGAATACCGCAGGGCTCCGGCTTGACCGCTATGTTTCCGAATGTCTTGGCCTTCTTTCCCGTTCCCAGTTCAGGGCCCGCTCCATGATCGCCGCGGTAAACGGAAAACAGGCCAAGCGTTCACGAATCATAAAAACCGGCGATCACCTGGATCTTTCCTGGCAGGAAGCCGAAATTCCGAATTTGGAGGGGGAGGATCTTCCCCTTACCATACTCTACGAGGATTCCCGGGTGATCGTTATTGATAAGGCCCAGGGGATGGTGGTCCATCCCGGAGCGGGAAACCATTCGGGGACCCTGGTCAACGCCCTCCTGTTCAGGCGGGCGGCGGGCCCTTCTTCTCCTGCGAACCCCCCGGGGTATCCCGGACCGGCGGCGCTTCCCGGGGATCCCCTCCGGCCGGGAATCGTCCACCGTCTGGACAAAGATACCTCCGGGGTGATGATCTGCGCCTGGGATATAGAGGCCCATGCCTTTCTTTCGGCCCAGTTCAAGGCCGGGCAGGCGCGAAAACGGTATGCGGCGATTCTGCGGGGTGTTCCCCGGGAAAGTTCCGGGCGGATCAAAACCCTGCTCTGCCGGGACAGCCGGAATCGCCAACGGTTTGCCGTTGGAGAAAAAGGGAAAGAAGCTCTCAGTTATTATACCGTTCTCCATTCCTGGCGCACCCACTCCCTGGTACTCTTGCGCCCCCGTACCGGACGCACCCACCAGTTAAGGGTCCACATGGCCTACCTGGGACACCCCATCGTGGGGGATCCTCTGTACGGTTCCGATGATCCCCTGTTTCCCAAAGCAACTATGATGCTCCATGCCAAGAATTTGGGCATAACCCTGCCCGGAGAGCAGGAGCGGCGGGTCTTCACAAGCCCATTGCCGGATCGTTTCCGGTCTCTGATTCGAATTCTGGACAAGAAACCCCGGATGGAAGATTAAGATGGACAGCCGCCGGTATGCTCCCCTGGGGGCAATCCCCCGCCTGATTGACGAAACCGATGCCTATGCGGTGCTTTACAAGCCCCCCCTTATGTTCTCCGCTCCCCTGTCGGACGATCCGGCCGGCACCCTGCTGGGTTGGTTTTCCCGCCGCTGCCCCGCGGTTCTTGATGCCGGAGGCCCCCGCAGCAGGGAAGGGGGGCTGCTCCACCGCCTGGATTTTGAAACCGAAGGTCTGGTCCTCTGCGCCAAAAACCGGGAAACCTTTGAATTCCTCCGCTCCCGCCAAAGGGCGGGGGAGTTTATCAAAGAGTACGGCGCCCTCAGCTCTACCCGCGCCGCCGTTGCGGCGCCCGGCTTCCCGCCAATTCCTCCGGCTCTCAGCGGGGAAGGGTTTTCCCCCCACCCTCCCCACCGTATCGAAAGTTATTTTCGCCCCTGGGGGCCGGGAAGAAAGGCGGTACGCCCGGTGATTCAGGGACCGCCCCCCGAACCGGGGAAAAGGGCCCGGCGGGAAATCGCCCGTGACGGGGATCATCCCTACCGGACGGAAATACTAAGCGCCGGCAATCCGCCCTGCCCCGGTCCACAGGTGACCGGGAACCTGCACGTTTTTACGCTCCAACTCCACAGGGGATTCCGTCACCAGATCCGCTGTCATCTGGCATGGATAGGGGAGCCGATTCTCAACGACACCCTTTACGGCGGAACCTGCTGCCCGCTTTACCGCCCTTCCCCACGACCCGGCGAAGCGGAAATACCCGCGAAAAAGGAAACACTACCCATTGCCCTGCGGGCCCAGGGCTTCCGCTTCCCCGATCCTGCCACGGGAACGGAAAAAGAATACCGCCTGCCCGGTTTTGCAGGATAAACGCACAGAATTTCATTTTCCTATTTTGGGCGCATTTTTGCGGCTGCGCCGCAAAAACCGGGCTTTCCGCTTCAATTCCTCGACCCCCAGCCCACACTTAACTCGTTACAAGCAGATCCCCCGCAGCTAAGATGACCCACCCATGCGTGTACTGCGGGACCGGGGCATAGCCCGGAAAAATATTTGGGATTCCCTGCCGGAGCGTATTGAAAATAGCGGAGGCAGACTCTACAAGCATTTTTTCGGGCTATGCCCCGGTCCCGCAGTACACATATGAAGTAGGGCAGGTTGGGCGGGGGGTCTGCGGTATTTCCGCTTCAATCCCTTGCGCGTTCCCGGGGCGCCTCAGCACTCCCTGTTTAGAACATACTTTCGAATTTCCGCGGCCAGGTAAAAGGAACCGGTCCCCAGAATGGGCAGACCGGAACTTTTTGCCAGGGCCTGGTCAACCGCCTGCACGGTATCGGGGATCAGCAGTAATTCTGAGTTTCCCCGCAGCTTTTCGCCGAAAATCCGGTACAGCTCCCCGGGATCGCTTTTTTTGAAGGCGCCGGGGGTAGTAATGACAATACAGGAAAAATACGGTGCAAGAAGTTCCGCCATAGCCGCGGCGTTTTTTCCGGCGGCGCAGCCGAAAATCAAAATTCCCCCGCTGCCGTAGAGGGACAAAAAAGTATCGCGGCACTGTTCCATACTCCTGGGGGTATGGGCGCCGTCGATTACCAGTTCAGGACCCTCCATGATCTGTTCAAACCGGGCGGGGAGACTAAAATCTTCAAGACCCCTCCGTATTTCTTCGGCCCCGATGTGGGGATAAGCCTGTTTCACGGCCAGCGCCGCAAGCCCCGCGTTATAGGCCTGCACTTCTCCGGGAATCTTCACCGAAAGCCGCAGCCCCCCGGAATCCCAGCGGGGCAGGCACAGACTAAATTGGGTGCCGGCCTTGCTTATCCGTATATCCCTAAGCTCTGCACTTTCGGGAAAATACAGGAGGGGCGCATCCCTGGCCAGGGCTTCCCGGCGGAACACCGCCAGGGCTTCATCTTCCTGGGCGGCAAGAACCAGGGGAACATGGGCCTTGATGATCCCCGCCTTTTCTCCGGCAATAGCCCCCAGCGTCGTCCCCAGATACTCGGTGTGTTCCAGCTCCGTAAGGGTGATCACCGTTACCAAAGGACTGACAATGTTGGTGGCGTCCAGCCGCCCCCCCATACCCGTCTCCACCGCCATAGCATCGCAGCGGGCATAGCGGGTGCAGAGGAAAAAATACAGGGTCATAAGTTCAAAAAACGTAACAGCTTCCCCCTCTTCCCGGGTGGGATCGAAAAGGCGTCTCCCGGCTCCTCCCAGACCCTGCAGCTTTTCAACAAGCAGCGCCAGCTCATTACCCGCCTCAACATATACCTGTTCATCAAAGAAAGAATTCCCCCAGGTAATCCGTTCCCGCTTTTCCACCACATCCGGGGAACTATAGCGGGCCGTCTTACAGCCCGCAGCGTTCAGAATGGCCGCTGCCATTCCTGTAACGGAACCCTTCCCCTTCGAACCTGCCACATGGATGACCGGGGCGGCCGTTTCAGGATTACCGGCAAGGTCGCAGAGTACCTTCATACGATCCAGACGGAAACTTTTGTAGCTCTGACCCCGTCCCATGTTGATAAACCGCCCTATCCAGGCAAAAACATCGGAAGAACCGGAGAATTCACCGGTTTTACTCATAAGAGGCTCATATAATGCCATTTTTCCATTCTAAAACAATGACGGATGTTGCAAAAGGGGAATTGCTTGGAGTATGATCCCTTATGGATTCCGTCATAGATTGTCCCGAACCCCGCCGGTCCGATTTTTTTGCCGCCCCCGGGTCCCGGGTCTACTTTATCGGCATCAAGGGAACCGGAATGTGCGCCCTGGCGGAACTGATGTTCGCCGCGGGATTCCGCGTTTCGGGCTCCGACCGGGACGATGTTTTTTATACCGACAGTATCCTTAAAGCCCTGGGAATCCCCTATCACGAAAATTTCTCCCCCTCCCATATTCAGGACGATTTTGATCTGGTCATATATTCCGCGGCCTATTCATTCGAAAGCAACCCGGAAATGGCGGAGGCCCGGAGGCGGGGTTTGGCCATCATGAAGTATACCGATGCCCTGGGCCAGTATTCGCTGAATTTCGATTCCTCCGGAATCGCGGGAGTCCACGGGAAAACCACCGTTACCGCCATGTCGGGCCACCTTGTCAGGGGCGCCGGACTTCCGGCCCAGGTCCTTGCGGGAAGCGCCGTCAGGGGCTTCAATAACCGGTCCACCCTGAATTTGGGGAATAAATATTTTATTGCGGAAACCTGCGAGTACCGGCGGCATTTCCTGTCATTTCATCCCCGCAGAATCGTTCTTACCGCGGTGGAAAGCGATCACCAGGATTACTACCCGACCTACGAATCCATTCGGGACGCGTTTGTAGAATACCTGCGGCTCCTGCCCCGGGACGGCGAACTTATCTACTGCGCCGATGATCCGGGGGTTAGGGAAGTCGTATCGCTGATAAAAAGCGAAGGCCCTCCGCCAGTCCTCGTTCCCTATGGTTTTACGGCAGAGGGCGCATACCGGATTCTCTCCTACCGTATTCTGAATGAGCGGGCAAAGATGAAGCTGGCAGGTTTCCCCTTGGAACTTTCGCTGCGTATTTCCGGCCGGCACGAGGCCCTGAATGCCGCCTCCGCGCTGGCCCTTACCTCCTCCCTGGTGGCCAGGGAATTCGGAGACGGAACGCCGGGAAGCGGCTGGACGGAGGAGAGACAGGAACAGGCCGGCAAAGCGCTGGAGGAATTTACCGGCTCCAAACGGCGTCAGGAGATCCTGGGGGAAGCGGGGGGCATCCTGTTCATGGATGACTACGGCCATCATCCTACGGCGATTACCGTAACACTGGAGGGACTGCGCTCATTTTATCCCGGCAGGCGAATCATCGTCAGCTTCATGTCCCATACCTATACCAGGACCGCCTCGCTGCTGGACGGCTTCGCCGAATCCCTTAAAGGGGCGGACCTGGTGTTTCTCCACAGAATATACCCCTCGGCCCGGGAAAATTATTCGGGCGGCGTTACCGGCAGAACCCTCTTCGAAAAAACCTGTGAAAAAAGAGATAGTGTGTATTACACCGATGATCCCCTGGAAGCGGAAGAACCGCTCAAAGGCATATTAAAGGCGGGGGATCTTTTTATTACGATGGGCGCGGGAAACAACTGGCCGCTGGGGGAAAAGCTGTACAACTACTACCGCGGGCAGGAGGAAAAGATCCGATGAACAGCATGACCGGCTATGCCTTTCAGGAACGGCAGGAAGAAGATTACAGTCTTTCCGTGGAACTGCGGGGCTACAACAGCCGTTTCCTGGAAATCAATTTTTTTCTTCCCCCCTATTTTTCTTCTCTGGAGCGGCGCATTCGGGAATCGATTGCCCCGGTCTGTGCACGCGGCAGAATCGATATAACCATACGGTACCGGGATCAAAACTCCCCCTTCAGAGTAACGGTGAATCATGAAGCCGTCGCGGCTTACCGGGACGCCTTTAAGGGACTGGCCGAAATCCTGAATGTCGATGAAAAGCTCGATCTTAAAACCCTGATAGATCGGGAGGGGGTGCTGGAACTGGAATGGCTCCGGGACGAAGACCGGTATTGGCAGCGAATCGAAGGCCCCCTTAAATCGGCACTGGACATTTTCATTGCGGAACGATCCCGGGAAGGACAGCATACCCGGGGGCATATCCTTTCCCAAATCGGCGTCATCGAAGCTTCGTTGCAGCAGGTTGCCCTCCATGCAGACGAGATCGAATCCCTCATAAAAGAAAATTTGCGCGGCCGTTTTCAGGAACTCATGGGGGATGCGGTTGACGAAAACCGTATCCTTGCGGAAACAGCAGTCCTGTTAATGAAATATACCATTTCGGAGGAGATCTCCCGGCTTCAGTCCCACCTGTCCGAATTCCGGGCGGAGGCGGAAAGAAATTCCGGCCCCGGAAAAAAACTCGATTTTCTCAGCCAGGAAATGAACCGCGAGATAAATACCATCGGCTCCAAGGCGCCCCAAATCGAAGTAAGCCGTGCGGTAGTGGAAATGAAAAACGCGTTGGAAAATGTAAGAGAGGAACTTCGCAATGTGGAATAGCGCAACGATATATACAAGGATATGTCATGGACGGTAAAGCGCAGGGAGAATTTAAACAGAAAGAATTTAAAATTGCAATCTCGGGAAAAAGCGGCTGCGGAAATACAACCGTCAGCAGAACAGTGGCGGAAAAACTGGGCCTGCGTTTTATCAATTTTACCTTCAGAACCCTGGCGGAGGAGCGGGGAATTACCCTTAAGGATGTTTTGGAAAAGGCCGCCAAGGACGACTCCTGGGATCTGGAAGTCGACCGCCGTCAGGCCGCCATTGCGCGGGAAGGGGGAGGCTGCGTCCTGGGTTCCCGCCTGGCCATCTGGATGCTGCCGGAGGCGGATCTCAAAGTATACCTCTGCGCCCGGCAGGAGACCCGGGTAAAACGTATCATGAGACGGGAGGGAGGAAACTTAAAAGACATAACGGCCTTTACCGCGGAACGGGACCGTCAGGACCGGGAACGGTATCTGCGGATCTATCAAATCGACAATGACGATTACAATTTTGCGGATCTGGCAATCGATACCGACGATCTTAGCCCCGATGAAATAGTTCTCCTCATACTTAATGCTGCCCGTGCCGCACATGCCGGCACAGGCAGAACAAAAACAGACAAAGAATGAGCAAAGATATTTCAGCCGCAGATATCGGCGTCTTTCAGGATGCCGTTTATTCCCATTACAAAAAGGAAGGCCGCGTCTTCCCGTGGCGGCAGGATACCCGGCCCTGGGGCGTCCTGGTATCGGAATTCATGCTCCAGCAAACCCAGACGGCGCGGGTTGTCCAGTACTGGACCCGCTGGATGAAAAAGTGGCCGACCCCGCGACTCTTTCATAAAGCATCCATGGAAGCCGCCCTGCAGGCCTGGAACGGCCTGGGCTACAACCGCCGCTGTTATCACCTCAAAGGCTGCGCCCGGAGAATCGTCAACGAATACGACGGAGAGGTGCCGGAGAAATCAGAAGATCTGGAACAGTTCCCCGGCATAGGCCCCTATACCGCCCGGGCCGTCCCCTGCTTTGCGTACAATATCCCCGCGGTTTTTATCGAAACCAACATCAGGGCAGCGGTCCTGCATTTCTTCTTCAAGGACAAAACCGGAATAACCGACAAGGAAATCCATCCCGTTTTGGAAGCCTGCCTTGACCGGACCAGCCCCCGCACATGGTATTATGCCCTCATGGACTACGGAGCCGCCCTCAAAAAACTTACCCCCAACCCGAACCGCCGCAGCGCCCACTATACCCGTCAAACCCCCTTCAAAGGTTCCTTCCGGCAGTTCCGGGGCGCCGTCCTCAGAAGCCTTGCCCGGGACGGACAGGCCGGGGAGAAAGAACTACTGGAACGCAGCGGCATCGAAAACGTAGTAGATCTGTACCGGGTAATAGAAGTTCTGGAAAACGAAAACATGGTCGCCGAATCCGGAGGCATCTACCGGATCCGGGGCGAAAATGAGCAGGAATAAACCGTCAGACTCAGGCAGACCACCTGCCCAACATTTTTTTATCTTTTTTGGGCGCATCCCCTCCGCTAAGGCAGCCTTCGGCTGCCACGCTCCGGGGACCGGGCTATCCGCTCCAATTCCTCGACCCCCGGCCAAACCTGACCTGTTTTCTTACTCTCAAAAGCAGATCCCTGGCCGTAAAGCGACCCACGCATGTGTGTACTGCGGGACCGGGGCATAGCCCCCAGTTGTAGAAAGCTGTGAATCCTCTCCACGATTGTTGTGGTGGGGGAGGGCCGGGGTAAGGCCCCCTGGAAAACATTTGGAATTCCCTGCCGGAGCGTATCGAAGATAGCGGAGGTAGATTCTACAAGCGTTTTTCAGGGGGCCTTACCCCGGCCCTCCCCCACCACAGCGTATCGTAGATAGCGGAGGCAGACTCTACAAGCATTTTTCCGGGCTATGCCCCGGTCCCGCAGTACACATATATGATAGGTCAGGTTTGGGGCCGGGAGTCTGCGGTATTTCCGCTTCTATCCCTTGCGCGGGCCAAATAGCCGGGTCAGTTGACCCGGCTATTCGGTCTTCCCTGTACAATAAAGTTTTTCGCCGGGGGAGCGGGACAACCACCGTTTGACTTGGTAAAAGCCCCTTGAACACAACAAGGTCATGTCAGCGGAGCTGGCGGCAGAGGTTGATCGATTAAAAGCAGTACGGAGTAGATGCTTTAAGGGCGTACCGGATATGTAACCAAAAACTCCGTGTTCCTCCGTGCAACTCCGCGGTTTTTCTTCTTCTTCGTGAAGCCGTGCCGGGTTTTCCCGTCTATATGTTTATCCTGTCGGAACTCACTATTCTGCAGCTCAAGTTTAGCTTGATTTGGTATAAAAGCCTGTTGAACAAAACGAGGTTATGTACTGCGGGGCCGGGGAAACACGTTTACATTTGCAGAAAGCTGTGGATCTTTTCCATGATAGTTGCGGCGGGGGAGTGTAAGGCGGGGCATAGCCTCCGGGAAAACATTTGGAATTCCCTGCCGTAGCGTATCGTAGATAGCGGAGGCAGACTCTACAAGCGTTTTCCCGGGGGGCTTGCCCCGGCCCCGCAGTACATAACCTTGGAGAGAATCA
>JAISFT010000202.1 GCA_031263435.1 Treponema sp.
GGCCGTACGCGGGGTTGAAAAGTTCTATTTCGTCAATGTACCGGGCAAGAAGATTTTCTATCATGTCCAGCCGGGGACCGGCCAGGACAGCGGCGCCGGATTCCTCCGCGAGGCGGCGGAGTCCCTGTTCGAGCGTAAAGCCCATAAACTCATTGTAGGGATTTTTCCCTGACGGGGGAAGACATGGGGCAGTATTTTTAAATGGGGCGCTTTTTATGCGCGAAGCGCAGCTAAAGTTTGGGGGGTAGGCGGAACCAAAAACCCTGACGGGTTTTTGGTTTGCGGAGTTTGGGGCAAGGGCCGGTAGGCCCTTGCCCCAAACTCCATGATGGAATGAAAGCAGGGTTTTTGTGAAGCCGAGGGGGGGCCAAAAAGGAAGCGGAAGTTAAAAACGCCTGGGCGTTTTTAACCCGGCTACGGGCGGTTTGTCCGTGGTAGCGGGCCCCCCCTTCCAAAAAAAAATATATCTGACGCCGCCCGGCGTTTGTGATAGAATAACTGTTGAATGCGTTTTGAGCATGAGAAAATTGTGTATGTGGGGGTGTGCAAAATATGAAGCGGGAGGGGGGAACTGCGGTAACATAGTTGCTGCCCCCCCTTCTACTTCCCTCCTCTACTTCGTTATCCGCAGGGCCTCCTGGGGACGCAGGGCCCAAACGGCTTTGTCGTACATGGCCTCCGCAAAGAGGGGGGGCACGGTAAAGAGGCCGGCATTGATGGCCCTGGCCTTGTAGCTGAAGGTGTTGGCCTGGGGGCTTACGGTGCCGTAGAGTACCAGCCGGTCCTCCCGGATGTCCGCATAGCCGGGTATCCAGCCGCGGGACTGGCCGGCGGCCTCCCGGATGGAGGGGATGTCCGCTTCCAGGCCGGCGGGGAACAGGTCCACCAGGGCTACGTCCCTGATGGTCTGGTTGTTCAGGGTGCGGAACGTGAGGCGCACGGTTAGTTCGTCCCCGGCCTTGACGGACTCCGGGGGCTTGCCGTCGGCATTCAGAAATTCCCGGTAGACCTCGATGCCGTTTTTCGATTCTGCGGTGGGGAGCTCCCGGTCAAAGCCCGCGGTGGTAACCTGGTAAAACAGGTTAAGGGGGTCCCGGTTTTC
Source organism: Treponema sp. (assembly GCA_031263435.1). The sequence goes on from JAISFT010000202.1 coordinate 1,103, forward strand.
CAGGCGGATCTTTTCCGCCTCCGCGCTGTAGACGCCGGTAAACAGGGTGGTTCCCGTGCCGCTCAGTTCCCGCTGCTGCTTATCCCGGAGGATCTCCAGGGCGGTAAAGGCCCCGGTCCGGGCGCTTTCGTCACCGCCAACCGGGGGGACGGCCCTGAGGTAGGCGTCCAGTCCCATGAGGGCAAAGTTAGCGGAAATGGTGGTGTAATCCTGGTTTTCCAGCCGTTCCGCCATGGACAGGAACAGGGACTCCGAGATGTCCCGCAGGCGCTGGGGGAAATGGCGGGAGAGGATGTTAAGATACACCCCCTGGTACAAAAGGGAATCGACATAACGCAGGGAGTTGTCCCGGCGCAGGGTCCGTTTGATCCGGCCCAGGATGGAAACGGCATCCGCGCTTTTCTGCAGCAGGGCATAGGTTCCCGCCAGGTAAAGGCCGGGGAGTTCGGTCTCCGCCTCCTTGTTATGACGGTCGATGTCCCGTTTGAGGGATTCCAGCAGCGGGGTGGTAATGATCTCGTTCAGCGTAAGCACATAGATGGCGTAGGCCCGGTTTGACAGGCTGTAGAGGCTGCCGGATTCATCGGAGGAGCCGATGTTCCGCAGGGAATCGAGGAGCCGGTTTATCAGGGTCTGGGGCACATAGTACCCGGCATTCCGGGCCTCCGTAAGGAAATGACAGGCGTAGATGGTGATCATGGGGTCCGATTCGGAGTTGCTGGTCCACATACCGACACTGCCGTCTTCCTTCATCCGGGCCTGGATGATGCTGATGATCCGGTCGATTCCCTCCTCCGCCTGGGCCCTGGTGTAGCCGAAGTTCCTGATGAGCTGGGGGTACAGGAAGGGGAAGGCGGCGCTGAGGAGCTGTTCGGTACAGCCGTAGGGGTAGTTGTTCAGGTAAAACGAGAGACCCCTGGCCATCCCGACGGGGAGATACGAGAGGTTGAGTTCCCTGGTGTTGAATTCCTCGTAGATCTGCCGGTCCACCGTTAGTTCCACGCTGCGGTTGCTGATAGCCCCGGACTGCAGGGACACCCGGTAGGGAACCGCCGGCCGTATGCTCATGGAAGCGGCAAGGCTGGAAATGTCCGCGCCGTTGGACGCGGTAAAGCGGATTTCCGCATCGCCCAGGGGGCCCGCAGCTTTAACCGGGATGCTGAGGGTCTGGTCCCTGCCTTCGGGGATCGCCAGGTCAAATTCGGTCTGCCCGGTAAGGGCAAGATGGGTTGAGGGGCTTACGCTCAGGTGGAGCCTGCCCCCCTCCCCCGCGCCGTTCTGCATGTTGGTTACGGTAAGGGAAAGTTCAAATTCATCCCCCGGCGCGGCGCTGAGGGGCCCGTTGGGGGACAGGATAAAGGTATTCCGCAGCAGGGCCCGGTCCTCCGCAACCCCCACGGAATCCGCCGACACGGCCACCGCCATGACCCGCAGAGTCCCGTTGAAGTAATCCGGCACCGGGTAATGCAGTTCCTGTTCACCGGGGCCGGCGTCGATGATCCCCGACCAGTAGGCCACGGGCTGGTTCTGCCTCCGCTTAAAGGGGTTCAGATTCCGGGCCAGCTCATCGTAGCCGGCTCCGCCCCCGGTGGCGGCAAGGGACTGGGCCACGGCGTAGGGGGGTAGGACCAGGTCCAGAATCTGTACGGTACGGACCTGGAGGGCCCGCTTGCGGAAGAAGAAGGCCAGGGGGTCCGGGGTCTGGTAGCCTGCAAGCTGGAGGATGCCTTCGTCCACCGCGTAGACAA
>JAISFT010000008.1 GCA_031263435.1 Treponema sp.
CAGGCCGGAGTCCCGGCCGCAGACCAGGTCCAGGGTATGCCGGGCCAGGGCCTTTCCGCGGAACGGGGCCAGGAGTTTATTCTCTGCCCCAAAGCGTTTTGAAAAACCCGATGCCATAAGGATGGCGTAGATTCTGCCGGCCCCATCGTTCCTGCCCGTCATACCCCGGCCCTAATCCCGCTCGTAGGGAACGCCCAGGGCCGCGGGGTCCCGGCTGCGGCCGATGGAAAAGAGCAGGACAAGTACGGTCATGATATACGGGAACATCGTAAAAACCTGGGAAGGAATATTAATACCGGAGGTTTGCAGGCGGAACTGTAAAGCCTCCGCGGCGCCAATTACCAGGGCCGCCAGGAATACCCCCGCCGGATTCCGCCTGCCCAGGATCACGGTTACCAGCGCGATATAGCCCCTTCCGGCGCTTATGTTTTCGATAAAAAAACCAAGCTTGGCCATCGTCAGGTAGGCACCGCCCAGACCGCCGAGAATTCCGTTGGCAAAACAGGCCATAAGGCGGATCCGCTCCACCGGCAGCCCGGCGGTATCCGCCGCCCGGGGATGCTCCCCCACGGCGTGCAGCGAAACACCCCATTCGGATTTGTAAAACAATATGCAGAGTAGAATTACTGCGGTAATGCACAGATAGCCGAATATATCAAGTTCAAACAGGATTGGCCCGATAAAGGGCAGGCGGGATAAAAACGGAATGGCAAGGGGCTTGACCACCGCGATAGATGGAAGGGTAGTAGTTCTGCCAAAACCCTGCAGAAACAGAAAGTTTGTCAGCCCCAGGGCAAGGAAGTTCAGCGCAAGCCCGGCAATCGTTTGATCCGCGCGGCACTTCAGGCTGAGCAGGCCGTGGATCAGACTGATCACGGCGCCGCCGGTCATCCCCGCAAAAATACCCAGGACAAAATTGCCGGTAACGAAAACCACAAGAAAGCTGAAAAAAGCGCCGAACAGCATGATAGCCTCGACGCCGATATTGATAATTCCGCTCCGTTCGGAAATGGTTTCCCCCAGACCCGCCAGAGTCAGGGGAATCGCCATTCTGACCGCGGCCGCCAAAAGCGCCGCCGCGGCGCCGTATAAGCCGATCAATTTTTACCCCCCTTCCCGTCGTTGTCCAGGGCAAGCAGGGAGGCAAAGAGCCTTTTCCGCGCCAGGATCAGCAGTACCACCAGCCCCATGATAACCGAGGCAATGGCGGTGGGTACGCCGGTCCGCTCCATGCTTTTGGACCCAATCTGCAGCGCCGCAATTCCCAGGGCGGAGATTACCACTCCGGCAGGGTGGTTGCGGCCCAGCAGGGCCACGATAATGGCGACATAGCCAAAACTGGGACTAATTCCCTCAAGAAGCCGGTGGTGCAGTCCGGCGATTTCCCCAACCCCCGCGATGCCCGCCAGCCCGCCGCTGATAAAGGCGGAAAAAACAATGTTCCGGTAAGGCGAAATTCCGGCGCACAGGGCCGCCCGGCTGTTCAGGCCCACGGCCCGCATTTCAAAACCCCGGGGGCTGCGGAAGACCAGGATATAGATGCACCAGGCGGCCAAAAGGGCCAGCGGAAAACCCCAGTGGAGACGGGTCGGTTCCAGCAGAACGGGAAAGGCCGCCGCGGGGGGGAGCATGGGCGACATGGGATAGGGATAGTTGGGATCTTTCAGAAGGGTACGCACCAGAAGGCCGGTAAGGTTAATAGCGATGTAGTTAAACATGATCGTGTTGATAATTTCCGATATGCCGAACCGGGCCTTGAGGAATCCGGGGATCAGGGACCAGATTCCTCCAAAGAGAAAGCCCCCCAGAATCGTCAGGGGGATCATGATAAACGCCGGAAGGGACGGGGCGGCCAGACCCAGGCTTGTAATGGCGATGGCCCCCATATAGATCTGCCCCTCGGCGCCGAGGTTGGTAAAGCCGGTACGGAATCCCACCGCCACACCCAAACCCGCCAGTATCAGCGGGGCGGCCCGGACCAGAACCTCGCCGGTATTGTACGGAGAACCGAATATACCCCGGAAAAATCCCGCCAGGGCATCACCAATACTGCTGCCCACTGCCAGAATCATCAACGCGGAAACCACAATGGTGATCACGCTTACGCAAAGAAAACTAAGGATGGAACCCTTCCTGCCTAAAATTCTGCGGACCAATCCCCGGCGGATTTTTTGTCCGTCCCCCATGTCAATTCTCCTCCGGGGCAGCGTTTTTTTCCGTTTCCACGCCCGCCATCATCAGGCCCAGGGCGGTCATATCGAGGTTTGAGGATTCCATAATCCCCATGATTTTTCCGTGGTGGATGACCGCAATCATATCGCTCAAAAGAAGAATCTCCTCAAGGTCCGTAGAAAGAAGCATTACCGAACAGCCCCGGTTCCGGTGTTCAAGAAGCTGCCGGTGAACAAATTCGGAAGCGCCGATATCAAGCCCCCTGGCCGGCTGGGAGGCGATAATCAACCGGGGGTTCCCCTCCATCTCCCGCGCCAGAATCAGCTTCTGCTGATTGCCCCCGGACAGATAGCGGATAGGACTCTCCAGGGAAGGCGTTTTGATCCGGTACTGTTCTGCCAGCGCCGCCGTGCCGGATTGCACCTGTCTCCGGTTGATAAGACCATGCCGTAAAAAACGGCTTTCCCTGTGGGCCTTTAAGAGCAGGTTGTCCATCAGGTTCATATCAAGGATAAGCCCCTCACGGCGCCGGTCATCGGGAATATAGGCAATTCCACGGTTTCGGCGCTTCAACACGGAAAGGCCGTCCAGCGTTTCCCCGTCCAGGCTTATGCTGCCGCTTTGGTGAGATCGAATTCCGATAACGGTTTCCGCCAGCTCCTTCTGCCCGTTTCCATCCACCCCCGCTATTCCCATAACGCAGCCCGGCGGTATCGAAAGGGAAACAGGACCAAGGCCGGGGGAATTTTTGCCCGAGAATACCACCCGGGAAAGCCGCAGGCCGGTCCGGGATTTAGTATCTACCGCGGCGGCGGAGCGGTTCAGGGGGGGAAGCTCCCGGCCAATCATGTGCCGCGAAAGTTCCGCCGCACTGGTCTTTGACGTAATACAAGCGGCGGCGTTTTTCCCGTCCCGCAGAATCGTTACCCGGTCCGTGTGCCCCAGGACCTCGGCAATCCTGTGGGTGATAATGATGATCCCATGCCCTTCGTCCCGGAGCCTGTGAAGAATCGCAAAAAGTTTGTCCGTCTCCTGGGGGGTAAGGACAGCAGTCGGTTCATCCAGAATCAACAATTTCGCGTTCCGGTAGAGCAGTTTGATAATCTCTACCCGCTGCTGGGCCCCCACGGACAGATCCATAATATACGCGGAGGGGTCCACGTCCAGGCCGTAGCGGGCGGAAATATCCGCCACCATCCGGTTTATCTGTTTCCGGTTGGGGAAGGGATGGCCGGGAGACTTCAGGCCCAGCGTGATATTTTGGGAAACCGTCAGGGCCGGCGCCAGGGTAAAATGCTGGTGAACCATACCGATGCGGCATTCAATCGCTTCCCGGGGAGATTGGAAGTGTACCGGTTTTCCCTGGTAGACAATCTCCCCTCCGTCCCGGGCGTATATACCGTAGAGAATGTTCATCAGGGTTGTTTTACCTGCCCCGTTTTCTCCCAGCAGGGCATGGATTTCACCTTCCTGAACCTCAAGACAGACATGATCGTTGGCGGGTTTCCCCAAAAAGGACTTGTCTATGTTCCGCATCTGCAGCAAGGACATGGATACCTCTTGGACTGGAGGCCGGGGCGGCCGGGGAATCGGCCATGCGCCCCGGGTTTGGAGTCTGTCCATAATACAGACGCATTATGGACAGATTTCCTTAATAGGTCCGGGTCTCTATCAGCGGAACCGTAAAGGCGCCGCTGGCGATTCGGGATCGATAATCGGCAATCATATCCTTAGCCTGCTGGGGGATCCTGTTTTCGAATCCGTGATAGGGGGCAATATCAATAACCCCGTCTTTCATTCCCAGGTTAAAAACCCCGCCGGTAAAGCTGTTGTTTTTTACCTTATCTACTGCGGAAAGCACCAGTTGGGGAACACTGTAAATGGTTGAGCAGATCACCGTATCGGGGGCAATCGAATTCTGATCGTAGGAATCGCCGGTGGAAAGCAGACCCCGTTCTTCGGCAGCCTTGATTACTCCGGTTCCCGCCTGATTGGCGATATGGGAAATTACATCTGCCCCGTTATCGGCTATGGATAAAGCCGCTTCCTTACCCAGGGCCACATCAGTATAACTGTTGATATACACATCGTAGATGATAATATCCGGGTTTACCAGCCTTGCCCCCAGCTTGTAGGCTTCTACCACTTTTATTATTGAAGGCTGTTCAAAGCCGCCGACCATGCCGATCTTGCCGGTCTTGGACATGGAGGCGCTTAGAATACCCATAAGGTACCCCGCTTCCTCGCAGGCCATCACATAAGAGGCGGCGTTGTCCGAAAAGACATTCGATTCAATCGCCATAAATTTGGTCCGGGGGAATCTTGCCGATACCCGGACAGCGGGGTCCCCAAATTGAAACCCGTGGCCGATGATCAGATCGTAACCCTGGGAGGCGTAATCGGTGTAGGCCCCGTCCCCGTCGGGAACGCCGAGGTTCTCCGTAAAAGCGGTTTCCAGATCGTACTTTGCCTCCGCTTCCTTAAGACCTTCAAAGGCGGTGGCGTTCCAGCCCTGATCGTTGGCGGGTCCGGAAAGCAGTAACGCTACCTTCATCCTGCCGGAAGAGGCAGTATCCCTGCTGGCCCTGGCAGAAACCACCGCGGCGGCGCAGCACAAGATCAACACCGCACATAAAAAGTGTTTCCTCATGATCGTTCTCTCCTTTGTAAAATTTGTGAGAATAGAGCTGTTCGGAAATCTCAGGTTTCCGAACAATTCCCGCTGTCTTACCCGGCACCAGATTCCCCTGTATGCCAGACCGGTATCATTGTAGGCAACTGCGGCACTTTGTTCAAGGCCGCAAGGCCTCATCTGTCGCAATGCCTCATCAAAAATTCAACCCGCATAGCCTCAGGTTAAATCTTACCCCGGCGGGCAGGCATTAGCAGCGCGTTATTTATAAATTGAGGGAAATTGGGAGCGTATCACCCGGCTGCAGACGGCCTCCGCCTTTTCCGCCAGGGCCTGTTCATCAATGCCGGTCAACTGTCCGTCCCGGTACAGCACCTTCCCGTTTACCATAGTCA